>NZ_JBTRXV010000204.1:0-2510 GCF_054608695.1 Thiomonas sp. | reverse complement strand
CGGATAATACGCTGCTCCAGCGGCGTGAACTCCCGGCCTTCGATACGGGCATGAAAACGCCCATCCCCCCCGAAGTAATTATCCACCACGGCAAAAATGAGCCGTGGGTCGAAGATGAACAGCGCCGTTCCCCGCAGGGGCTTGATCTGCACCATATTGATATTGCTGGGTACGATCAGGTTGCGAATAAATTCACTATATTTCAGCAAGCGCACCGGTCCCACCGATATTTCTGCGGAGCGCCGCAGGAAATTGAACAGACTGACCCGCCATAAACGTGCAAAACGCTCGTTGATGACTTCCAAGGTGGGCATCCGCCCGCGTACGATCCGATCCTGGTTGGCCAGATCATACTTGCGTATTGTGCCCTGCGCCTCGGGGGCTTCGGCTTCGGTTTCAATGTCACCACCGGCGAGGCCCTTGAAGAGGGCGTCCACCTCTTCCTGGGAAAGGATATCCTGTGCCATTAATTCACCGGGCCGTCACGCAAAAGTATTCACCAAGCCCAGTTGCACCCGAGCCGCCGCAGGTGCGGCGCCGATCTCATCAACAGGCTCGGGCCTCCGGCCTTGGGGGGACTTGCCGCGGGGGAAAGGGCCGCCGCCACCATCTGCCGTTACCGCGGCCTGACCCAACTGCAACCCTGCCGCCGCAAACCCGGCCTGCAATTGCGGCAAGGCCGCGGCAATGGCTTCGCGCACAACGGCGTGCGGAGAGATGAAGAAGGCATTGGCCTGCCCCTGCTGCATATCCAGATGCACCTCCAGAGGCCCCAGATGAGGCGGGTTCAGATGCAGGGTGGCTTGCTGGAGCGTGTTTCCCATAAAGAACAGCAATTGCTGACCCAGGGCATTCCCCCCTGCCGGTGCGGTCGATACCGGTGGAGCCAGCGTAGCTGCCATGGCGCTCACCGGCGCAGTAGTCACCAGGGGTGGTACCGACAACAGGAGACTGGGACCGCCCGGCGCTGCCCCGACACCCTGCAAAGACGGATCCGGCAGGGAGGGGGTGCTGCTGCCGGATGTCGTTATTCCCCTGCTGCCATGGGCTGCCGCCGCCAGCAACGGTGCCGATAGCAACTCGGTCAGCACCGCTGTCGGGTGACCAGCCGTTGCGCCCATGGACGTCCGACCCGGGCTCTGCAGCATCTGCCCTTGGGCATTGGTGCTGGAGTGCGCTGCGTCCGCCTGGAGGCCATTTGTCGTCAGGACAGGCTGGCTCTGCCCAAAAATCGGGCTGCGGGGCAACGCCGCAGGCGGCGCGCCGGACGGCGAAGACTTGCTCACCGCCACGGCCTCCGTAGCCAGGGCATGCCCTAGGCCCGCCGGCGGGGTTACCGGCGGTACGGTGCCCGGATCCGCAAAAAGCATCGGCAATACCGGCGTGGGGGTCGGCGGCAATGTTTTGCCGTCCGGCTGGCCTTTGGCATCCTTTTCTACCGCTTTTTTTGTCAATGCCGTCGCTTCGGAGGATGCTTGCCCTGACAAAGCGGATGGCGGCGCCGCAGTTTCCGGTGCCGCAGGGTCCGGCTTGGCCGGCGCCCCTGGGACGGGCATTTGCCGACCCATAACCGTTGCAAAAGGCTCTGCAGCAGCCGTTGACGAAGGGCCGTTACCGCCATTGGCAGCCTGGCTGGAGGGCGGGCTCGCCGCTACCGAGTTCATTGCTTCAGGCGCCATGACCATTCCTCACGCTTTGCTTGTCCATCCTGCCTCCAGCAAAAATCACGCCATCATCTGAAGACGACTTGCTGCCCGCTGCGCCCACTCATCCAGTTCTTTTTGCATTTGCTGCAATTGCTGCGCGTGCCGCTGGTTTTCGGCCCGGCGCAACAGGCCGGCCAGGGCCTCTTCGCGGCCCCTTGCGCGCAGCCACTGCCGCTGCAAAAGATCGGCCTGCTGTCGATGCCGACCCAAGGATTCCTGCTGCATCGTCACCACCTGATCCAACTGGGCAATGAAGGCCCGCATTTCCCGTGCCTGTGCGCTCCATACGCCGGCGCGCTCGGAACTCTGCGCTTCCTGCCGATAATGCGCCACATAACGCCCCAGGAGGGCGAGCTTGTTTTGCGCGTCGAGGAGTATGGCCTGCTGACGGGCCAGGGCCTGGGCTGCATCCTTCCGGGTGGCATCGGCCTGTTGCTGCAGATAGCGGATGGCATCCGTTTTAGCCATGATCCATTGCCTCCATATACGGCGCCATTACCATTGCCAACTGCTCCCGACTAACACTTAGGGGCAAGGCATCCCGCTGATCCTGGCGGAGGAATCCGACAATACTGGCATGGGCCTGGACCGCCTGATCCAGCAACGGGTCCATCCCCGGTGTGTAGGCGCCCACGGCGATGAGATCCTGGTGCTCGCGATAACGCGCATAAAGTGCCTTGAGCCGATGCAGGCGCCGCAGGTCTTCCGCTGCGACGATCTTGGGCATCACCCGGCTGATGGAGGCCTCCAGATCAATGGCCGGATAATGTCCCTGTTCGGCCAGGGCGCGCGACAAGACGATAT
>NZ_JBTRXV010000203.1:0-2536 GCF_054608695.1 Thiomonas sp. | reverse complement strand
CCTCCCGTCGCCGCCGAAGGCGTCGATGCGGGCACGGGCACGGCCGCGGCCATCCGCCCGACGCGGGACTGATAGCGCACGGCCGGCACGGCTACGCCGCCTGGGTCGTCTGGGTGGTGACGGTCGCCTGAGGGACTGCGGTGGTGCGCACGGTGGCGCTAGACGCGGCCGCAGCGACGGCGGTCTGCTTCGTCTTGTGCAGCTGGAACGTGTCCACGAGCACGATGAGCCCGGCCACGCCGTCGACGACCGCCTTCACGATGACCGAGTTGTGCCCGATGACCGTGGTGAGGACGCCGAGCACGATGGCCGCGACGGATCGCACGTCGGTCCCTGTCCCGAGGATCTCGATGAGCTTGCTCAACATCGTCCCTCCTTAGCTGGGCGCCTTGCCCAGGAGCCCGCCGATGGCGGGGCTCGTGATCTTGCTCACGCCTGTCGCCGCCTGCTGGGTACCGGCGCCGTGCGTCACGATGTCTGCCAGAATTATCCCACCAACTACCAGCGCAGCGAGTGAAAAGAACTTGCTCATGCTGCCACCGCCTTTTGCTTCGTTGTCTTTCCGATGTGGACGGGGTTCTTCGGTGTCCACAGGTTGAGGAGCGTCGCCACCACGAACCCCCACGCAACGGCTGCCGCGACCGGCTCGGCCCTCGTCTTGCCCATGAGCCCGAGCAGGCCGTAGATGATCGCCGCGCCCGCGTAGTCGCTCGGGATGACCAGATGCGGGATCGGCCCTGTGCCCGAGATCGTCACTCCGCGGTAGGTCACCAATGCGATTTCTACAAAAAAGGCCGCTAGCAGCACAAGAATCGCCCCCATCCGCTACGATGATGCGATGGGGCGCCCTCGAAGTACCCACTGTCCCGCAGGCCACCCCTACGACGAGGCGAACACGTACCTCGACTCGCGTGGGCGACAGCACTGTCGTGTCTGTCGGCGCCAGCGGAGCAGGGAATACGCAGCGAGAAACCCGGAGAAGATGCGGGAACGAGCGACGCGTAGGACACGGGAACGCACACGCACGGCTGCCCAACAGCGCCGGATAGCGCGAGCTGATTACCTGCGCGAGTACCAACGTCGGTGGCGTGAGACCCACCGGGAGCACCAGCGCGAATACAACCGTAAGCACCGAGAAGCGACGGCGACGCGGCCGCGTCCCGATGCGTGCGAAGTCTGCGGCCGCTCAGGGGGGGCGCGAGCGCTCCATAAGGATCACGATCATTCGCACTGCCGCAGCGGGTGCAAAGAGTGCTTTCGAGGCTGGTTGTGCAGCGGTTGCAACGTCGCGTTAGGGCACGCTGGGGATTCTCCCCAGCGACTGCGACTACTGGCTGCGTATATAGAACGGTTCGCACCGTAAGAATCAGCCCTTCTTCCCTGTCTTGGCCTGCGGCGCAGCCTGCTGAGCCTTGACGTGCGCGGCCCACGCTGTGGGCTTTGCGATTGTCAGGAACCCCAGGCTTGTCCCGTGCAGGAACGTCAAGCCCCAGTACGTGACCGCGTAGCCGAGCCAGAGCACGAAGATCCCGGCCCCGATCATGGGCTAGCCCTTCGTCGACCCAGGCAGGTGCGGCCCGAAGACGTTGTGGTACACCCAGACGCCGGCCACGCCGACGACGAGCCCCACCCAGAATGCGTGACGACCGTGCATGTGTTTCTCCTCTCAGCGCGGCAGCGAGTGCCTGATCAGGGCGAGGAGCACGATCGCTCCTGCGCCGGTCCACAGCGCCATCCCGAACGGGGTCGACGGGTGCCACCACGGCTGCTGCGACGACACCGAGACGGTCGCGCCCGGAGAGAACGCTGCGATGGCGGCGTTGGCGGGGTTCTTGCCGGCGTTGGCCCCCATCGAGGCCCCGGCCTTCCCCCATGCGTACAGGTTGGTCCCGGCCACGGCCTAGATCCCCAGGTCCGTGGCGCCCTGAATGATGGTGCCGGCGGGGACGATCTGACCGAGGCAGAGGCTGAGCTGCGCGGGCGCCTTCGCGAACGAACCCCACGGGTAGCCGGCCAGCTCGAGGAGCGTGCCCGGCGAGGACGCCAGCCACTGCTCGCCTGATGTGAGCAGACCGAGGACGCTTTGGTTCATGGCGGTGCGCCTCGACAGGGCGACGACGCCCTTGGGCCTCGTCACTGTCGGCCACGTGATCGCCATGTCGTCGAGCAACTCGTCGATCGTGGTTGTCCAGATCGGCACGCCGTCGAGGATCACCTGCCACCGCGCTGTCGCTGTTGTCAGCGTTGTTGTCGCGAAGCCGGGCCAACCGTCGATGCGAGCGCCTGTGGCGTTGCGCATGACGACGATGATCGTGTCGAGGAACCCACCGAGGCGCGGTCCCTGGATGCGTCCCGAGAACTTGCTGCCCACGGTCGGGTTCATGGGCGTCACGATCCACTGGCGGGTCGTGCCGAGCCCAGGCGGCTCGATTGTCACGCCCTCGGGCAGCCAGTAGAAGTCGCTGTCCACCTGCACCTTGATGGTCGGCAGCGTCCCCGGCGACGTGGTGCCGTAGAAGGTCGCAGACGTGTTGAG
>NZ_JBTRXV010000202.1:0-2576 GCF_054608695.1 Thiomonas sp. | reverse complement strand
GGTACAAATCGAGGTTGATGGAGTTCAGCGAATAGGTGTCCATCCCCGAAGGCTGTCACGCAAAACAAGTTCGTTCTGCCCAGCGTGCGGAAGCCGAGTTCATCCTGGTCCCGACGTAACCGGTAACCCCTCGGCGTCCTTTTCGCGCGCAGCTTGACGCTGAACAATGCCCATCATCGATCACACGATGGAGGCTGAGCGATGCAAGAGCAAGCGGAAGGGATGCTGCCGGTCAAGCGGCGCCGACACCTGGACGAGCACAGTTGGCGGGCGCTGTTCGATCGTTTTGCGCAAGCCGGGTTGACGGTTGAGGAGTTTTGCCGCCGCGAGGGCGTATGCCGCAGCAGCTTTCGGCGCTGGCGCACCCGACTGTTGGGCGCGCCGCGCAAGGGGCCTGCCGCGGCACCCAAGACGCCGCCGCCAGGCCCCGCATTCGTCGATCTGGGGGCCATCGGTGGCAGCGCGGCGCGTGCGTTCGAGCTCAGCTTGGAGCTGGGCGACGGCATCCGTCTGCGCCTGGTGCGGGGCTGATGTTTTTCCCTGAGAGCCGCATTCGCGTGTTCCTGTGGGGCCAGCCCACGGACATGCGTAAGTCCTTCGACGGGCTATACACCTTGGCGCGCTCTGGCTTTGCCGTCGATCCCCTGCAGGGGCACCTGTTCGTGTTCGCCAATCGGCGTGGCACCCAGATCAAGGTGCTGTACTTCGACCGCAGCGGCTGGTGCGTGTGGAGCAAGCGGCTGGAAGCCGGGCGTTTCATCCGCGATTGGCGCCATGTCACACAGCGCGAGATCGACCCCACGGCGTTGAAGATGCTGCTCGAAGGCATCGAGCCCACACGCCGCTACAAACGTTATTGCCTGTTGCCTGCCGAAGCAGACATGGCACGGTGTTGAGCACGACAATGACTGCATGTCTGCCGTGCCGTCGATCCCCCTGCCCGATGCCACCGAGGTGGCGGCCCTGGGGCCCGAGCGGGTTGTGCAGATCATGCGCATGCAAGCCATGGCGATGGATGCACTCAAGCTGCAGGTCGCCGAGCTCCAGCGCCAGCTCGACTGGTTCAAACGCCAGATCTTCGGCACCAAGAGCGAGCGCTTCGTGCCCGATGCCCAGCAGTTGTACCTCGGGCAGGTGCTGGATGAGATGCCCCCGCAGGCCGCATCGCCCCAACCCGAACAAACCGTGCCGGCGCACAAGCGGCGCAAGGCCCAGAACGACTTCGCCGAAGACCATGCCGGGGCGTTTTTCGACGCTGCCAAAGTCCCCGTCGAGACCATCACGCTGCCCAGCCTTGAGGCGCAGGGGCTCGCCCCCGAGCAGTATGAGGTCATCGGCGAGAAGATCAGCCACCGTCTGGCCCAGCGTCCGGGCAGCTATGTGGTGCTCAAGTACGTGCGCCCCATCATCAAGCGGCTCGACACGCAAACCCTGCACTGCGCCCCGGCGCCCACAGGCGTGCTCGAAGGCAGTCGTGCCGACGTGAGCTTCATCGCCGGCGTGCTGGTGGACAAGTTCCGCTGGCACCTGCCCCTGTACCGCCAGCACCAGCGCCTGCTCGACGCGGGCTTGACCCTGAGCCGTCCGTGGCTGACGCAGCTCGTGCAACAAGCAGCCCGCCTCCTCACGCCGATCGTTGATGCGCAACTCGCCTCGATCCTGGCCGGGCACGTCATCACCATGGACGAGACCCCGATCAAGGCCGGCCAGGCCGGGGGTGGCAAGATGAAGGCCACCTACTTCTGGCCGGTGTACGGCGACCGCGACGAGGTGTGCTTCCCCCACTTCACCTCACGCCGTGCCGAGCACGTGCAGCAAGTCCTGGGATGCGCTCGGCCGGGGGTGGTCTTGCTGAGCGACGGCTACGCGGCCTATGCGCGTTATGCGAGCAAAACGGGCATCACCCACGCGCAGTGCTGGGCGCATGCCAGGCGCACATTCTTTGAAGCGCAGGGCGCCGAACCGCAGGCCGCGGGCGAAGCGCTGCGCCACATCGGCGCGCTGTATGGGGTGGAGGAGGATATCCGCACGGCCAAACTCGCAGGGCAGGCCAAGCAACAGCATCGGCTCACCCACAGCAAACCGCAGGTGGAGGCGTTCTTCGCCTGGGTGGATCAGCAGCTCGCCCAGCAGGGCTTGCTGCCGAGCAACCCGCTGACCCGGGCGCTGGCCTATGTGCGCGAGCGCCGCGCGGCGCTGGAGGTCTTCCTGGACGACCCCGCAGTGCCGATCGACACGAACCACATCGAGCGTGCCCTGCGGCCCATCCCCATGGGGCGACGCAACTGGCTGTTCTGCTGGACGGAGGTCGGTGCGCAGCACGTGGGGATCGTCCAGAGCCTCATCGCCACCTGCCTGCTGCAAGGCGTCGACCCGACCACCTACCTCGTGGACGTGCTGCAGCGCGTGGGGCAGCACCCGGCCTCCAACGTGGCCGCGCTCACGCCAAGGCTGTGGAAACTGCACTTCGCCGATCAGCCGCTGCGATCGGATCTGCACAAGACGGCCGTGTAGGCAAGAACGCCAGCTGGTTAACGGTTACGTTGTAACGATCCAGAAATACATCTGCCCACCAC
>NZ_JBTRXV010000201.1:0-2627 GCF_054608695.1 Thiomonas sp. | reverse complement strand
GCGGCGAGCTGTTCAGGAGAAAGCTGCTGCAAAACCGGACCAGCGCTGTGGTGCTGGCCAAGCGATGCGTGAAATATCTCTGTGAGCGCCTCATCATGGTGGGTGAGGTGGGTACGATATTGGGCTATCAAGGTGCGGTCCTGTGGAGGGAGTCCTCGCTCGCAGAATGCATGGTCATGCGTCATGATTTTCTCCTTTATTCCGCATCAAATGGCGGAAAACGGTTTTGCATGGTGCAGTTATGGACGTACCCAATCTGGTTCCAAGTTGCCTTGTTGGCTAAAGCGGATGGTGTGGTATACCCAGCCCAAGGCAAAGAGGGCGAGGTTTTGGTCGTAGTAGCGGGGGTTTTTCCCGTAGAGGCCGTTGGCGCGGTCGGTATCGGCGGTGAGGCGGAGCCACTGGTTTTCCACCTGGGGCTGCAAGTCTTTTTGCATCAGATAGGGGATCAGCGCGGCCGAGAAGCCGACGGGGCCGGTGCCGGTGGCGGCCCCGGTTTCCCGGTTCACGGCGACGGGGGGGAGCAGATGCGCCTGCAGGTAGTTCGCCATGCCGGAGACGCTGTGCAGGATGCCGGGGGCACCCGGGGTGTGGGGATTGCTCATCCCGGCCCACAGATAGACGCGGATGGCGTCGTAGCTCCCCAGGGGTCCCTCGGGGGCGACCGTGTAACCGCTGTTGGGGGTATAGGCGATCCAGTTCGGGGCGAAGCCGTGGGGTGCGGCGGCGGCGGCGATGAAATGGGGCAATTGCGCCGCCATGGCCCGCCACGGGCCGTGCGGGAGGGCGTGCGCCAGGCCTTCCAACACCGGCAACGGCATGTAGCTGGGGTTCAACACGTAGGTGTTGGGACTCGGATGGAAGCCCTGTTGCCCGGGCAGCAGCATCGGGCCCAGGCCGGGGAGCGTTGCCACCTCTTCGTCGGCGATGCGTTTGGCCAGCAGCGTGCCCAGGGCCGTATAGCTGGGGCGGTGCCACAAGTGGCCGGCCTGGATGAGGGTGTACGCGATCCACAAATCCGCATCGGCCGCCGAGTTGGGGTCGAGCACCCCCCATTGCTGATCCGGGCGCTTGCCCCAGCGCCAGGCGGGCAGATGGGCGGCGAGGCTGCCTTGGGCGAGGTTGTCCTGGGTCCAGGTCAGGATCTTCTGGAACAGGGGCTGATTATTGGCCGCCAAGGAAAAAAACAGGGCGTAGGACTGGCCTTCGGAGGTGGTAATGCCGCCGTCCTCGAAATCGATGACCCGGCCCTGGGGGTCGATAAATTTGGCCTGGTAGCTGGTCCAGAACTGCACCCAGGGGGCGGGATTGTGGTCCGGGGAGGCGGCGGGCTGCAGGGCACAGCCTTCCAGGGCGAAAAACAGGGCAAGGAAGCCCATGCTCCGGGCATGCCCGCGGATCCAGCGGCGCATCCCCGAGAGGCTGATGCCGACGGTGCGCGGCGGTTGTTGCCAGTGGCTAGGGGGCGTGATCCCTTTCATCCGTTTCATCCGTGGTCTCCTGTGCACAACGGGGCTTACTGATAACGGCCCATGTTGGTGACAAATTGCGCCGGCCGGAACGTGCGCGCCTGGCTGCCGCCGAAGACGTAGCGGATGTCGACCCCCGCCGTGGCTTGCTGGAACGCGGGGCTGGCCAGGTAGGAGGCGCCCGCATCGGCAAACCAGTGCGTGCTGAGTCGTTGGGTGACCTGGAGGTTGATCGAACCGGTGACGCTGCCCCCGGTCGAAGCGCCATAGGGCTGGGCCTGGGACAGGGGGGTGGACTGGAGCTGGGTCCGCAGCGGCGCAAAGCCGATATAGGGGCCTCCGGCCTGCCGCAGCCACTGATAACCAATGGCCGCGCTGACATTGAGCGCGCCCCCGTGCCACCAATGACTCGCGTTCCAGCTCAGGGACGGTTGCACCATCCACTGCGGACTGAAGTAGCCGCCATAGCCCGGGGAGGCAAAGTTCTCATTGTGGGTATAGGTTGCCGCATAGAGGGAAGGACCGATGGTTACCCACCAATCGCCAGCGGTAACCAGCGGTTGGGTCACCGCCAGATAGGTGGTCGCCCCGTAATTCGTTTCGATGTTCCGCCCGGTGATGGCGTTGAGGTGCAGGATGCCGAGATAGGACCAGCCATGTTTCCCGCCATCGAGAAAGCCGCTCGCGCCGATCTGGTTGCGGATGGCCGCTCCCCAGGAATAGGCGCTGGAAGTTCCGTCCGGGTAGGTGAAGGTTTCCTGCACGCCATTGTAGGAGAGGAGCGTTTGCCGCATGACGTTGCGCAGGACCTGGACGCTCCAGTTGCTCCCGCTTTGGGAGGAAGGGATGCCCGTGTAGCGCAGCAGCCCCTGCACCGTCCCGCCCCCGACGCTCGAAGGCGACGTCCAGCCCAGGGCGGCGCGCCAATGATGATGCGGTTCGTGGTCATCGATCCCCACCAGCACTTGTGGCAATTGCCAGACGTGGCCGGTGGCGGTGGCGCTGGCGACCTGCGTACCATTGCGGAACGGCAACTGCGTGGCATTGGGTTGACCGCCGTAGAGGTCGGGAGAAGACAGTTCGGCAAAGGCGGCCAGGTGCCAGTTGATGCCCCACTGGGCCTGCAGCGAGGGGAGATATTGGGTCATTTGGGTCATG
>NZ_JBTRXV010000200.1:0-2660 GCF_054608695.1 Thiomonas sp. | reverse complement strand
CGACCTAGTGGGTGTTCTGGCCTGGCCTCACACCATCTGGCTTGCACCGCTGGCCTTGCTGCTTCTGCCGGTCTTGAACAAGCGTTACTGGTTGGCGCCATTTGCCCTGATGCTGGGTTACCATCTGGCGACGACCTATGGCCTTATCAAAGGCACGTCGGTTTTCTTCCTACACTCCGGGCTGTTTCTCGGTGTTGGGTTCTGGTCGCTGTCATCTCTGGCCTTTGCCCTGCCTTATCTAGCGTACCCGTACATTGCTCTGTATTTCCGTGGCGGCGGCCTTGCTGGCGGCAGCCTTGCAGGCGGCGGTTTTGGCGCGGTCACGGCCACTATCATTACCTCTGCTGTCTCGACGATTCTGCCACCCTTGGGAATCATCGGCTGGACTTCCCCCTGGCTCGGCGCCGTCGCCGCAGGCCCGACCGGCATCCTGCTGACCATTCTCGGGATCTTCGCTCTGGGCTACTGGGAGCGAAAGAATCAGGATATCCCGGTGCGTTTACTGATGGCCGGAATCGTCATCTTCAATCTCTGGCTTCTGGGTTTTGCCTTCCCTGCCCTAGCCGAGCGGGTGCCGGCACTGGATGACATGATAGGTCACCCGCTGCCCACAGCGCCCACTGGCTGGGTGGGCATCGATACCCACTTGGGCCGTCTGCGTTCAAATCTTTCCTATGTCGATGCATCCATGGAACTGGCTCCGAAGGTCCTAGCGGATCTGCGCTCTGGCGACAAGGTGGTGTTACTCCCGGAAACCGTGGCAGGGCCATGGCTGCCGGGCACCCGGGCCATTTGGCGCCCGGTCATCCGCTGGACGGCGCGACATCCAGAACAAATCGTGTTGCTCGGGGCCGATGTGTCCTTCGCAGGGCGCCAACCCCTTGCAGGGTGCCAACCCTTCGCAGGGTGCGAGCCCCATGGGCGGGACTTGCGCCCTGCGAAGGGTTATCTGGATGCTCTGGTGAAGATCCAGGATGGCCACCAGACGGTACTGCCGGATCACATCCCGGTGCCTTTCTCGATGTGGCACCCGTGGCATCCCCGTGACAGCTTACGGATGGCGCCGTTTTCCAGGAAACCGGAAACCACGGAGATTGACGGCAAAAAAGTTGGCTATCTCATCTGCTATGAGCAACTGCTGATGTGGCCTGCCCTCGATCTATACCCGCATGGGATACAAGTCCTGCTGGCCCCGGCCAATGACTGGTGGGCGCGGGGGACCGACATCCCCGCCATCCAGAGGGCTTCGGCAAAAGCCTGGGGCGCGTTTTTTGGGGTGCCGGTGTTGTTTGCGGTGAATCGATGACGGGGGAACGGATGAAGAAGTCCGATCAGATGAAAACCATGGCTTTTGATCCCTGCGATCCATTGCTGGCCTGGAAGTCCGTTCTGGATGCCCTGGATGACAGGCGCCGTGAACGACTCAAGGATCTGCTCAAGACGCACCTGTCCCGTCCCCTCACCGCGCAACAGCGGATTGCCAAATTGGAAAAGGTGCTCTCTGCGGATTATTCGCGGATTCCGGCTGAACAGCACATTGCTACCCTGGAAGCCTCTCTGGAAGAGGCGATCACTGTCCTGAAGGAGCGGGTGCGTGAGCAATCCTCTTCGGCAAGTCATCGCTCGGCTTGACCAGAGGCTAATCGCCTTCTTCGAGCGGTCAGGTCCGCGCAAGCTGGCCGAAGCCCTGCTTTGGGGTGCCACCCAGTTCGAGCGGCTATTCTTTTTCCCCTTTCGGCCATTCACGGCGCCTGCGCGTTTCTTTCTGGACCGGCGCGCCAAAGCGCATGGCGGAAAAAGCCGGTGAATATAACTCAACCCGCCTTGAGCAGAAAATTCACATGCACGGCGTCGTATGGAAACACAAAGCCATTGTCCTGCCGGTCGATGAGTCCCGCGTCCAGCAACGCATGGACATCCAGATGTACGGACTTTACGTCGCGCCCGACCCGCCGGGCGATCTCGCGTAGCGCCAAGGGGCCCGCAGCCGTCATGACCCTCAGGATCTCCCAGCGCTTGCCAGTCAAAATTTTCCATAGGAGTTCCGGCGATTCAAAGCTGATATGCGGCTGTGAACATTCCAACTTTTCCATCGCCTGCACGGCATCGTCCAGGGTGTCCCGCAGGGATCGAATATCAATCATCAGCGTGCTCATCACTCCACCTCCTTATCTCTTCAAAGAAGTCGGTCATCAGTTGACGAGGGTTGGAGAAGCGATACGCTTCCTCCCGACCATTTATATGGCGATGATCGCCTTTTCCGGCCTCATTGTCGTATCGCAGCACACATTCCCCACGAATCACGTAGGCAAGCCGGTATTTGTACGAGTGCATGCTGCCGGATGTCGGTGCAGGGACGTGCCAAATCACGATTTCCGCGAAAGCCGTCTCCGAGAGGATTACCCGCCGTTGAAACAGTTTTTCCGCCTTCATGGACGAAGCATAGTCGCCCGCCTGGTTGTTGGCAAATACACCAACGCAAATCTTCCGGAGGGACACAGGGTTGAACGCACGACTCATCACCATCGCTAAACGCGGATTCTGGTGGATGTTCTGGATCTGGACCGGGCTGATCACCCTGGTCGCGGGTGTTGGTCTTTGGATGCAGTACCAGCATCTGGTCTTCAACGACTCGACCTGCGAGCCGGTGGGCCTCTACC
>NZ_JBTRXV010000199.1:0-2730 GCF_054608695.1 Thiomonas sp. | reverse complement strand
CGTACGTGGTCCTCGAGCTGGCGGACTTCGTGGAGCTGATCCGGTGATGAGCACCCCGCGCATCCTCTGCCCAGGCTGCGGGCGGCCGGTGGACCCGGCCCGCTCGGCGGCCGACGCCGCACACGTCATCGAGTGTTCAGCAACCGGGACGCAGGCCCGGACGGTGCCGGCGTCAGCACTGACCTACGACACGGGAGAGGCGTCATGAACACGTTCGACCCACGCCAGCACGAGTGGCGCTTCATCAGCTACTACAAGTACAGATTCAGGTTTCGATGCGTTGGACCTCGGTGGCTCATGAGCTACGGCGGTGAGGCGGCGCAGATCTACACGTACAGCATCAGCTCGGGACCGATGACGTGGGCTGAGGCTGTAGAAGGGACGTGCTCCTCGGACGCCGAGGTCGCAGAGGCGATGGCCGGTGACCACGAGTACGTCTACGTGTGGAGGATGCCATGACCCTCGTCGCCGTCGTCCTCGTCGCCACGTGCCTCGTCGCGGGCCTGTGGGCCGTCTGGGCCGAACACGTCGACCGCCGCCGGGAGCGTGCCGACGCCCGCATGCTCGAGCACGTGGACCGGCGCAGGATCCCACAAGGGCGAACCCGCGGAGCTGCCCCGTCCCGTGGTTCGAGGTTCGCCGCCCGTGCGCGCGGGCATGGAGCCAAGGCGCTTTGGTGCGCCAACGGGGCGCCCGCGCCACGCCACGTCGAGATCGTGAAGACCCCCTACGACTGGGAGGAGCACGATGGCTGACCCCGACCTCGACGCAATCAAGGCGAAGCTGGCGCATTCGTGCGACTGCCCGGTGCACTGGCGCGCCGCCCGACTCGTGGCCGAAGTCAAGCGGTTGCGGGAGGCGCTCAGGACTGAGCGCGAGGCAAACGAGCGATCCCGGAAGGTGCTCGAACGAGCGCTCATCGAATGCGATTCGCTCGAGCGCGGTGAGGCGTGGTGGATCGCTGCCCGGAACGAGTTGGGCGCTCGCATCACGGTCCGCACACCCGCCCTCCACCCCCAGGAGCCGAGCGATGTCTAGGGTGATGGCCGTGATCTGCGTAGTTACCGCAGCTGCGTCCCTTGTTGCTGTAGGGCTCGGCGCCGACGACGATCGGCTAGAGATCGCTCTCGCGCTGAACAGCGCAGCGATGCTCGGGCTGGTGCTCGCAGTGAGGAAGGAGGAGCGCCGTGCCTAGGCGCCCGCCACGCGGCTTTTCCACCTGGATCGCCTACCGCAACGACCTCGCCCGGCGCAAGGGCTGGACCTCCTATAGCGAGAAGCGCTACTACGAGACAACCCTCGACCTGCGCTTCTACCTCACCCCGGGCGGCCCCGTCCCGTCGAAGGCGCTCGTCGCCCTCGCCGCTGTGTGCTGTCGGGGGCGGGGCCACGAGCCCGAGCGCGAGGGCAGTCTCCTGTGCGGGGACTGCAACAACGCCGTCAACCCCCGCGAGGTACCGCGCCCGTCGGTGTGGCAGAAGCGCCTGTGGCGCCTCGTCTCCGCTGAGATGCGCCGAGACCACCGCGGTCGCTTCGTCCGCGCCCAGGTTCGCAAGTCTCGCCGCACCCGTCTGATTCACGCCGGTGTGCCAGTCGAGGAGCTCGAAAGGAGAGCATCATGACCGAACTGTCAAGAACCGAGGAGACCGCTCGGCGCAAGAAACTGGAGGAGGGCGAGCTGCTGGCAGCAGTAGAGCTCTACGAAGGCGACGATAAGGAGCCCAGCGTGGTCGTGCAGTACTGGCGCTCTCAAGAAGGGCAGATCACGGCACGGTCCGCGGTCGTGGCGCTGAAGATGTGGACGATGGAGATGCGGCTACCGCTGAACAAGCGCGGGCGACCTTCCGCCGCCGCCATCCGAGACAGCCTGGTGCAAGTCGAGGTCGAACTGCAAGAGCACATCGGGGAGCAGGAGCCGGCATCATGACCGACATCGGCAAGAGGCGCCGCATCCTGGAGGTCCCGGCCCCCGTCGAGGCGCCGACGCAGGCGCCCGCCACGTCCCCGGAGCCCGCACGTGAGCCAGAGCGTGTCCCCGCCTAAACGGCGCCCGGAGGCCCCGGCGCCGCCGCCCGACGTCGAGCCCGTCGCAGAGCCGCTCCTCGGGTTCCGGGCGTTCGGGGTCACCGACACCGGCACGTTCCAGACCGTCAACCACCGTGCGTTCGCCGACGGCCCCGAGCACCCCGCGTTCTGCGACCACACGCTGAAGGGTTACAACGAACGCCGCGGCCACGACGAGGCGCCCGCATGGGACTGCACCTGCGGCTACTACGGCGTGGCCGACATCGACTGGCTCGACACGCGCCTTTGGCGCGCCTCGGTCGACCTGTGGGGAACCGTGGTCGTGCACGAGCACGGCTGGCGCGCCCAGTACCAGCAGATCCGGCGCATCTACGCGCCCGAGGCGTGCTTCTGGTGCGGCATGCCGGCCTCCGTGCTCTCGGTGGAGGCCTCATATCTGCGGGGATGGTGCGGGTGTACATCACGCAGCCAAGAGCGCGTCGCGGCGCCCGCTGCGCTCCTCGACGACCCTCGCATCGCATGGGGCAACGTCGACCCCGCCGGTCCGCCGCCGCCGACACTGGCCGCAGAGGTCGCCAAGCTCGCGAAGGCGGTCACCTTCCTCGGCACATCCGGCAGGGGCGTGCGGCCGATCCCCCGTGAGGTCGCAGCCATGGTGCCGGCGGGGACCACCACCTGGGTCAACGACCTGCAGGCGACGAACCC
>NZ_JBTRXV010000198.1:0-2826 GCF_054608695.1 Thiomonas sp. | reverse complement strand
AAGACTGGGCGCCAGCTCACGACTGAACCTCCTCAGCGTCGTGTGGCGCGCGCATCAGCACTGCGGCAATGGATTGCACCGCGACGATGCACATGCTTTCGTGCGGGCGATGGCCCAGCGCCAGAACCGACGCTGCGGCTCGGGCAGAATCGAGCTCCAGCGCACTGCGCCCGCTGCGTCTAAGGTCTTCCTGAGCGGCGTTGATCGCGGCCAGCGCCTGCTTGGCGGCCTCCTGCGTCGGCAGCAGACCAATGCGTGCCATTGCAATCGCCTGCTGGGCGATGATCAGATTATTGGTGTGCATGGTGGTGATGATCAGATGGTGGTGATGAACGCGGTCTGCGCGGGCGTCGGAACGCACAGACCGCCAGATCAGTCGTTCGACCGGGAGGCCAGCGCCTTGGCGATCTTCTTGTCGGTCTTGTACTGGCTGAGTGCGTAGACGGCCCAGATCGTGGCTGGAATCCAGCCGATCAGCGTGAGCTGGAGGATCAGGCACACGATGCCCGAGATCGGCTTGCCGATGGTGAAGAACGTCAGCCAGGGAAGGAAGAGGGCGATGAGAAGGCGCATGGTCGTTTCCAGGTCAGGTGCTTGATGCCGGTGTGGGGCGTGCGGGCTCAGAATGGGTTGACCGACACGCCGTGTGCAGCAGCGCAGCTGGCGGAAACCTTGCTGTAGTCAGGCTTCGTGACGTTGAGCCAGCTCATATCGCGAGTCTTCAGGATGTACTGCGTGGTGCACCACTGGTCTTCGGCGACATAGGCGTTGTCCTTTGCCGTGTTCTTGCCGGCGAAGATCCCTCGCGCCGCCGCCTGAAAAAATGCTCCGTCTTTGCCAGGCCACGGTTCCGGCGCGGTGACGTCGGCGAGCATGGTCGGGCTATGGGTGATGAGCTCAGCGGCCATGCCGTTGATGCAACCTTTAATCTGCTGAGGATTGGGCTGCTGACCACACCAATTCTGTTCCGTGGTGAGCGCCTTCGGATCCTTCAGCATCGTGTGCAGCGACGCATTCGCGGGGTCCGTCTTGTGGCCACATCCTGCAAGCAGGGCGCTTGCGGCAACGGTAGCAACGAGCAGGGTTTTGGTTTTCATCTTCATAGGAGTCCTTGGGTTGTTGTGCGGTGCCCGCAAAATCCGGCGGGCCTCGGCTGGTGCTCAGGCTGGTGCTCAGGCTGCGTGCGGCAGGCTGCCTGCCTCGTGAGCACTGCGCAGAGCTTCGTAGCGATCCAGGAAGACATCCGCCCACCATTGGGGTGACCAGCCGAGGACGGCGACCTTCTCATGGAATGGCGCTACACCCCCAAGTATTCGCCAGTGGAGGTTGCGGTCTGCATCGAAATGCATCAGATCCCGCCGCTCAGTGGCCAGGGCCACCAGATCGGCATACTTGATCAGATCTTCCCAATCATGCGAGGCGAATGTCACGTCCAGTGCCCGGCGTACCGCGGTCGCCACGTCAGCCTCGAGGTCGTGCCAGGCTGGGCCGAGGGCACTCTTGATGGGTGTCGGAATATCGCCGATGTAGGCCTCGTGCGCATCGTGAAGCAGCCCGGCGAGCTGCGCTTCGACGGGCGCACCCCGCTCCTCAAGGATTCTCGCCACCAGCAGACTGTGCTGCGCCACCGAGTAGTGCACTCCGGTGTGGCCGCCGAAGCGGCAGATCAGGGACAACGCATGGGCGATGTCTTCAATGTGCACATCCGCAGGCACCATCTGCGTGGGCAGATAGTCGCGACCAGAGAACGTCAGCATGTGAAGGGAGTTCATCGGCGCGCCTCCCGGCCCAGGGCGATCTTTGTCGCTGCGCCAACTTGCATGCCTTGCGTCACCCGGGTCGCGTTGGCCAAGAGACCATCGGCATACCCGCGTCGGTAGGCTTCCTTGCGCCACAGTTTGGCATCCGCCTTACGGCCAGAAAAGCCATCGCGCTCACCAACCAGGGCGTAGTCGACCTTGAAACGAGAGAGGAACATGGCAGATCCTCAAGCGTGGTCGTCGACGGGGGCGCGACGGGATCACCGTTCCGCGGCTTTTGCGCCGTCACGGCTGCCTGGATGGCAGCCGAAGACCTTGTGGTCTGATCAGCCGAGGCGTGGCCTTGGCGACCGTCTCCCGGCTTGCTGCTCAGCAGGATCAGGTCCGTGCCGACGACCTCGGTGGTGTAGCGATCGCCGCCATCCTTGTCAGCCCACTTCCTGGTGCGCAGGTAGCCTTCGACGTAGCACTGACCGCCCTTTTTGAGGAAATCGCTGGCGATCTCTGCGCGGCGGTCGTAGAAGACCACGCGTGTCCACTCGGTGTCTTCCTGGCGGTCACCATTCTTGTCTTTCCAAACGCGCGTGGTGGCCACCTGCAGGTTGGCGACTGCGTTGCCGTCAGGGGTGTAGCGCACCTCGGGGGTCGCGTCCGAGGTGGCCGATCAGTTGAACCTTGTTGAGAGAGGGCATGCTTCACTCCATCGAGGGGATGAAGTGAAGATAGCGTAGCGCTAATTAACAGTCAATAGCGATACGCTAACTATACGTAATGTTTTGTATCGCATGTTTAGCTGGATCGAGGTCTTGAAGCATCCTTGGCCTCTTCTCGCAACAAGGGTGGAGCCTTCATGCATGCGACGAAACTTCCCTTGCTCCGGTGGCTTCTCATGGCTTGAGGTTCCGTCAAAGCTCCTTCCCGAGCCATCCCCAAAGCACCCGACCATGGACATGGAGTTCAGTAGCTTCATTCGGGTTGATCTCCCAGGATTTGTAGAGCTCGTTGTCTGAGTTGACGGACAGGGTCTTGGGCATGCGCTGAATGCGTTTGATGAAGGTTTCCTGGC
>NZ_JBTRXV010000197.1:0-2869 GCF_054608695.1 Thiomonas sp. | reverse complement strand
GCGCGCCGAGATGTCCGCTGGCGGTGGCCGCGCTCACCCCGGCGCAGGCCGCCAGTTCCCCCGCGGGCAGCGCGCGGCCATCGCCCAGCGCCAGCAGCATGGCCGCGCGCGCGGGCTCGCCCACCAGCGCGGCGATGCGGGCGATGTCGATGTCGTGAGTCATGGCGAATTCCTGAGGACGACTTGCATGTTCGTGATTGTGGCTGTGCGCGGCGCGTCACGCTTCGGCGCGCGCCGAATCATGGTGCAGCGTGCACGGCGACGATGGCGGCATCGCCACCCGATTCCGATGCCACGTCCCAGCCCCTGCAGCGCAGGTCGATACCTCGGTGGTCAATCTCGCGGTGTGCTCAGCCAGAACGTCACACATGTCGTGGCCTGTAGCGGGCTGCCCTGTGCGCGTGCATGCTCCCAGACAGATACCGCTCAAACTGACATCAAGCTCACCTATCCGTGCTGAATTTGACACGATTGCGCTTCCGCACTGTCTGCGGTATGCGATGCACAAGCTGATCCAGGGTGACGGTACGCAATGATTCTTGCCAAGCTTGATGAGCTTGCGCCATGACCGCCGCGATTGCACAGGGCCGCAGACATTCCTCGGGGCGCGCCGCACCCGTGCCGCACTGCCGAATTTCCCGACATACGAACGGATTGGCTGCGCCATCAATGGCTTCGATGATGTCGAGTGCGCTGATCTGGCTTGCCGGCCGAGCCAAGCGGAATCCGCCACTGGGACCGGGCGTCGCTTGCAGCAGTCCTGCTCGCACCAGGGCTTGCAAGTGCTTGGCGAGGTAGGCCTCCGGTAGTTCGTGGTGCTCGGCGAGCACGCGGCGGGGCAAGGCCATTCCGTCTGGGGCCTCGGCAATCAGTAGGGCGCAATGCAGCGCCCATTCCACACCTTCAGGCAGCTTCATGGCGGAAGGGTAGCATCGCATGTAACGTGGATATATAATATCTACAATCAGAAAACGGAGCGAAACATGAACACGACGCAATCGGCTCGAACGCAGCCCGTGTCTTCGAGCGCCATGTCTGGCTGGCAACTTGCGGTGCTGCTCGCGGCCATGTTCATGGGCCAGTTCGATTTTTTTGTGGTCAACGTCGCCGCACCATCCCTGCGAGCTGATCTGCACGCCAGCAACGGTGCTTTGCAACTGATCGTGGGTGGATACGCGTTTGCCTACGCCGCCGGTTTGGTCACCGGCGGTCGGTTGGGCGATCTTTTCGGCTATCGGCGAATGTTCGTTTTCGGCATGGCGGGGTTTGCCGTCACGTCGCTGCTGTGCAGCCTTGCGGCGACCCCAGGCCAATTGGTGGCCGCGCGGCTCGCTCAGGGTTTGGCTGCGGCAGCCATGCTGCCCCAGGTTCTTGCATTGATCACCGCCACGGTTCCGCTCGCCGTGCGGCCCCGGGCCATCGCTTGGTATGGCGTGGCTTCGGGACTCGGATCGATTGCTGGTCAAGTTCTCGGTGGCGCGTTGATCACGGCCAATCTCGCGGGACTTGGTTGGCGCACGATCTTCCTCGTCAACGTGCCGGTCGGTGTCATTACCGCACTCCTCGCATGGCGAATGCTGCCCACAGCGCCCTCTCGGCAACCATCTGGCTTGGACCCGTTTGGTGCTATCGGTGCTGCCATGACCGTCGCCGCAGTTCTGGTTCCGCTTACCATCGGTCGTAGTGCGGGCTGGCCCGTATGGACGTGGGTCTGCATGGCTGCAGCCATCCCGCTTGCCATGGCAACTCTGCGCTGGGAACGACACCTTACTGGCCGCGGTGGCACCCCACTGTTCGACGACACGCTGCTGCGATTGCCGACGTTCCGCGCAGGGTTGCTCGCCAATGCCGCGTTCATGTGTTTTTTCGGCAGCTTCATGTTCACGCTCACGCTCCTTTTGCAAGCTGGACTTGGGCTCGATGCTTTTCATGCCGGCCTCGCGTTCGCTCCAGCCGGTATCGCGTTTTCCATCAGCGCACTTGCCGCGCGTCCGTTGTTGACTCGCTACGGTCGGCGTGTGCTGCTGCTCGGTAGTCTGCTGACGGCGGGCAGCTTGGGTGTGCTCGCAATCAACCTTGATCTCGACGGCATTCATGCCAGCTTGGCCTTGATCGTCTGTTTGACAGCGCTAGCCAGCCTCGGTAATGGAATTGTCCTGCCCTCACTGATCGGTGCCGCCTTGGTCGACGTCGCACCAGAGCGTGCCGGTCTTGCCGCGGGCGTCTTGAGCACTGCGCAGCAGTTCGCCAGCGCAGCCGGAGTGGCGATCATTGGCGCTCTGTTTTTCGCCGCAATTCCCGACCTTCAGGATGCTGGCAATTATTCTGTCGGCATGGCTTGGGCAACCGCTGCCAACTTCATCCTCGTACTGCTCGTGGCATCGCTGATTCGACGTTACATTCAAGCAGGCCAGAAGCATTGACTTCCTTGAGATCATCACACGTGCATGATCCAAGCGGCGATCTCCGGGCAGGCTTCCTTGCACGTGCGCCCCAGCGCGACGTGCCCGCCCGACGCAGGTTGGTTCGCGTGCCGCCGACTGTCATATCGAATGGATTGGATGTTGACTGTCGCGCAGTCCGCCAAGATCGCATCTGACAATCGATTAGATGGCCGTGCTCCGACGTGTGGGATTGCACGGGTCGGAGCGAGGCGCGCCACGCTTCGGTGCGCGCCGAATCATGCTGCGGCGCGCACGGCGACGATGGCGGCATCGCCACTCGATTCCGATGCCATGTCCCACGCCCCTGCAGCGCACGCCGATCGCCGCGTCATCCTGTTCATTCTCTGCCTCGCCGTGCTCATCGCCCAGGTGGACACCTCGGTGGTCAATCTGGCGGTGCACGCCATCGGCGTCGGCCTGCACGC
>NZ_JBTRXV010000196.1:0-2880 GCF_054608695.1 Thiomonas sp. | reverse complement strand
CCGCGGGCTGCGCGCCATTTCGGATTTTGAGCATGAATTCCAGCTCGCCTCCATCAACCGCCGGATGAACCCGGAGATGGAGACCCTCTTTCTGATGACCTCGGACCAGCACACCTTTTTGTCTTCCAGCCTGGTGCGGGAAATCAGCCGCCTGGGCGGCGATGTGACGGCCTTTGTCCAGCCGCAGGTGGCCATGGCCCTGCGCCAGCGTTTTCACGGCCAGGTGGACGGGGAGCCTGGCGCGGAATAACATAGTTCGGCGCTTGGTCTTTTTCTGTTTGCATTTTTTACGGGGAGCATATGTCGTTACTGATTACCGATGAATGCATCAACTGCGATGTCTGTGAACCCGAGTGTCCCAACAATGCCATCTCCGTGGGTCCACAGATCTACGTGATCGACCCCGCCCTCTGTACGGAATGCGTGGGACACTATGACACCCCCCAATGTCGCGAGGTCTGCCCGGTCGACTGCATCATCGGCGATCCGCAGCATCCGGAGTCGGCCGGCGAACTGGAACAGAAGTTTCGCCAGTTGACCGGGCAGGGCTAGGGATTGGGGGCCGGAAGCTCCGACCCGGGATGGTCCTGCCGGAGCAGCGGCAGCAAGAGCGTCCAGCGGGCATCCACCTGGCGCATATCGGCCTGACGGTCTGCCAGGGCCCGCTGGAGTTGCAGGATGCGGGTGTCGATATTGCCCATGGCCTGGGAAATGGACTCCAGGGCGGCGAGTTCCTCCTCTGACTTGGCTTGAAAGATCTCCATCTGGCGATTCATGACGGCCATGATTTCGTCCACCCAGCTTTCGGCCTCATGACGGGTTTCCAGGACAAAGTCGCGGATGCGGCTGGCCACCGTGAGGAAGGCCTTGCGCACCACGGCACCCTGGGTGTTGACGGCAATCTCCAGCTTCATTCCGAAACGTTCATAGTTTTCGGCCATGGTCAGCAGTTCGGCGCGGCGCGGCATGATGGCGTAGGGGATGGCCCCCAGTTGCGGAAGATGATAGCGGGCCTGCAGGGGTTGGTACTCTTCTGCCACCAGGGTCGCCACTTGCTGCGCGCCTTCGAGGGCGGCGTCAAAGCGGGCAATGGCGTCGGCAAAGAAGCTCTTGAAGCGCTCCACGATGCCTGCCGTCGTCCATGCCGAGAGCATTTCGCCCTTGGCGTTGCTGATAATCAGGTCAAAGGTGCCAGGCGCCAGGGGTGCCAGCAGCCCTTCTTCCACCGCGGCGCGAAAGGCGGTTTTCTTCTGCTCGAAGGCGCGGCGATCCGCCTCGAAAGAACGCAGAACCTGTTGATGCTGGGCCACGAGCTTGGGCACTTTTTCGCCGGTCTTCTCCTTGAGGCGGCGCATGCTATCCATCTGCGCCGTGATTCCTTGCATCTGGTCGCGCAGGATGGCCTTCTGATCCATGACCGTCCGCTCCACCACGGCACGACAGCGTTCCCGGATGCTTGCCTCCTGGGCGGGAACGAGAATGGTGGCGATGGCCTCCTCCAATACCGACAGGCCGCTCCGGGTCAGCAAGTCGGCATCCTGGCGAATCCGGGCCACCAGCCCCTTCTGACCGGAAACGGGGATAACCTGCTCGCGGCGCACCCCCAGACGAGCGGCGGTGGCACCAATCTGACGGGCGATTTCCGCCTCCACTTCCGACCGGTCGCGCAAGTCGTCCCACAAGGTGTCGACCTTGTTGAGGATAACCAGTTGTTTCTGGCTGGGGTTGCGCATCAGATATTGTTCCCAGATGGCGAGGTCGCTCTGGGTCACACCCGTGTCGGCACCCAGCACGAAAATAATGGCGTCGGCATCGGCCAGCATGCCGAAGGTCAGCTCCGGTTCGGCGCCTATGGCATTGAGGCCGGGCGTGTCGAGCACGGTGAGTCCGGCGTCCAGCATGGGATGGGGCAGGTAGATGAGGGCGTGCCGCCAGCGCGGGATCAGCACCTTGCCCAGGCCACAGGAGGGGCATACCGTTCTTTCCCGATCCTTGGGCGTGCGATTCAGGGGTGGGCAAAGGCCGAAGCGACGGGCCTCCTCAATGGGCACGCAGATGGTTTCCGTCAGGTGCGCCAGTTCCGCGTTCCGCCCGCTGTTGCTCTCCAGGCCCAGGGGTATCCGGGTCCAGGCGCTTCCGGCCTTCTTGAGCTTTTCGATGGTGACGTCCAGGGTGCGGCTGGCGATGGGCAGCAACTGCATGCCGGGGTTGCCCTGGGGGGCACCGCGAATCTCCACCGGACACATGGTGGTCTGGCCGGGACTGGAGGGAAGGAGCCGGCCGCCCACATCGGCAAAGAAAAGGGCATTGATCAACTCGGTCTTGCCGCGGGAAAACTCGCCGACGAAGGCCACGCGCAGACTGTCCTGAGCGATCTCGTAAGCCAGGGTTTCCAGGCGCAGGACCGTACCACCGGGCAGCAGGCCCAGATCCGTGGTCAACGCCGCCAGATCATGCAATCGCCCGGCTACCTGGTCGCGCCAGTGGCTGAATAGCTGCAGTTCGCGCAGGATGGGTGATAGGGCTAGCTGATGGCTTGGCATGACGCTCCCCGCATTTCAATGTTGGCAATGTGGACAGAAGTAGCTGCTGCGCCCGCCAATGCGGACGCTGCGAATAGGCCCGCCGCAGCGGAGGCAGGGCGCATCCACCCTCCCATACACCGCCAGAGATAGTCGAAAATGCCCATCCTTGCCATCGGGCTGCGTAAAATCCCGCAAGGTCGTGCCACCTTCGGCAATGGCCTCGGCCAACACCGCGCGGATCGCGGCGGCCAATCGCTCATAGCGCACGCGGCTGATGCCACCGGCGGCGCGGCGGGGATCGATGCCGGCGCGAAAAAGGGCCTCGTTGGCATAGATATTCCCCACCCCGACCACG
>NZ_JBTRXV010000195.1:0-2892 GCF_054608695.1 Thiomonas sp. | reverse complement strand
GCAATCCCGATGCCGTGTTCCGCCGTCTTGCCCACAACCTGTCCGCCGGCGACATTTTGTTACTGCATGACGGACAGTCGGCGCGTACCCGCAATGGCCAGCCGGTGGTGCTGGAGGTCTTGCCCCGGCTGCTGGAACGGTGCGCCGGCCACGGGCTGCGCTGTGTATCTTTGCCGATGGCGTTTAGCGATGCACAATTTTTATAAAAAACCTTAGCACCGGCTGCAGTGGGTATTTATCGGCCCCCAAGGTTCCCATGCATGGCGCTCTTTGCCTAAGGTAACCCGGCAGGGCCCCGTCAAAGTCGCCTGATATAAATGCGGTGGTGTGACCGCTGCCAATTTTTGGAGGCGGTTTAAGGTGTGCTGAGGGTGAAACATGGTGTTTATGGGCTTTCAGGTGCGAAAAATGGACCTTGCGGTGGCGGACGGACGCAATTTTCTCTCCGGGGACCTTTCCGGACTGGCAAGAACTACAGTGGCGTCTCAGAGACCGAACTGGCGGAGCGTTACCCAGGCGCTGGCGGCGAAGTTACGGGCCGCTTTAGCAATGTTTTTAACTCCGGTGAGACGCATGATGCTCATCGCAAGTCCGCGCAGGGTCGCCATCATGTGGGGTCCGTTTTCTGTACGGACCTGGGAGAGGTCTTCGTGGTATGTGGTATCGCGGACATGATGGTTACGGTTTTCAATCTCCCAATGGCCGCGGGCTATACCCAGCAGATTTTCAGCAGTAGCCCGTTCTTTAGTCACACTGGTGAGTCCATAGGCGCAATCATCACGGATTTCTCCGCTTTTCATGTCGATGGTGACGCGCTGAATCCGAAAAGCCTGACCCAGATAAGGAAAGTCGATGCCGGTAGCTCGGGTTGCGACGGTGATTTTGCGGTATTCATGACGGCCATGACCGACATCAATCGTTTCGGCGCTGAGGGGGGGAATCCTCCCAGGGGAGGCAGATCAGACTGTTGCGGAGTTTTCGCTGGTTGCCTTTGACGGCGGTGAAGAGGTAATCGGCTTTTTTCTCTTCGACGAGGAAACGGGCGGTCTCCCGTTGGGTATGCATGGCATCGGCGGTTACGACCTTGCCTTGGATGTCGACGTCTTTGAGCAGGGTGCGCAGTTCCGGGATTTCGTTGGTTTTCCGGGCGATTTCCTTTTGCGCGATAGTCGCACCCTGGCCATGCATGAAAGCGCTGAGCAGATGGACCTGCGTACCGTCTTCACGCACAGCGCCTTTGAGCACTTTGCCATCGACGGCCACCGCTTCAAATCCGGCAATGCCCAGCAGCCAAGCGCCGATAGCGGCATCCAGGGCCTCGACATTGGCACCTTGCAGGACGCGACGGATGGTGGGTTCGGAAGGCGCTATATAGCGCTGCGTCTTGGGATTGAATCGTGCGCGAATACGCTTCAGTTGGGTCTGGGTCAGCCGAGCGGCCCACTCCGCCATCGCTGCATAACTTTGCGCCTGCGTGAGTACGGCGGCCACGGCCACAGTCAGGATGGCCGGGAGGGGATGCTGCTTGCCTCGGCGTTTGCGGACATCGGGAAGGCGGAAGAAGATTTGGCGCAAGCCTTCCATTTGCGCGTCGCTCAGGGTGACGGTTTGCATAGGCGTTTGAGTCCATTCGGATTGCGGCTGCGGCTGGGCCAGCCAGACACTCGCCTGTGGGTGGAGGGGGTAGACCAAGAGGCGTTTGGGCTGACCGTGGTAGACATAGCCGCCACCGGGGCGGCGAGCAAAGCCCTTGGTCCAGCCGACATTGATCCAGTTCGCGGCACGGTAACAGGCACCGGTAAACCGTGGGGATTCCACGAAAGTCTCGGCCAGCACAATGGGATGGCGATAGACCGCCTGCCAGTCGGCAGAAAGCCGGCGCAGGTTCAGCGCCAGGATACGTGAAGCCAGATTGGGGAAGGATTCTCCCGGGAGAATCAGAAAGCGGGCATTATTGGCGATGAGGTGAAGACGCTGGCGGCGCAAGACCCAGGACCAGCCGATCCACTGTTCCCGTGCCTGACACTGGTAAGCGGCGGCCTGCCAGCCGAGGAGAGCTACCCACCGGTCGTCCAGAGTGGCCACATAGCGCAGGGTACGCCCCGCCATCGTGCGGAAGCCTCGGTAATGATGCGCTTGCATCATGGTGCTCCAGCGTTCCCGCTCTGTGGGCAGGATGAGGCGCACCTGAATGCGGTGCAGAGCGGCTTGGTGGTTCGAGGTGAGTGTCGGGGCTTCCATGCGGTATTTTTACCGCATCGCGGCCCCGGTGTCCATAGGGGCCCTTTGTATTACTGCATCATGAGGTTAGATTGGTTCTTGCCAGAGCCCTGGGTAACCCGGGGAAGGATTCGATATTTTATTATCTGTTACGCTATGGACTATTGCCAAAAAATTATATACTTGTTGCTCTTTGGTGCGGAAAGAGGTTGCTGCTGCGCTTGGCAGAAATGATTTTCCGCGCGGGAAATTGGCCGAATGATTGACCCGCCATGAATGGCAATATCTTTTCATGTGAAAAGATCCAAAATGGAGCATATCATGATGAAAAATGGTGAAATGCCAAGTTCCGGACCGGAAGCGCAGATATGCGACATCCTCGTTATCGGCGGGGGGCCGGCCGGCTCCACCATCAGCACGTTACTGGCAGAGCGTGGGTACCAGGTGACCGTTCTGGAAAAGGCGCGTCACCCTCGCTTCCACATCGGCGAATCGCTGCTTCCGGCCAATTTACCCCTATTGCAAAAGTTGGGTGTTGCAGAAGAGGTCCGCAGCATCGGGATGGAAAAGCGGGGGGCGGAGTTCAACTCTCCTTATCATGTGCAGAAGACGCAGACCTTCGTTTTTGCCGAGGCATGGGACAAGTCCATGCCCATGGCCTATCAGGTGCGC
>NZ_JBTRXV010000194.1:0-2922 GCF_054608695.1 Thiomonas sp. | reverse complement strand
CGGCCTAAGGCGATGCTGGACAAGTCCCGCGTGCGCATCGCATCCGCGCCTCGGGCGGTCTGCGGCGTTGCAAATCCGCGCCATGGCTTGGGCTATGGCTGTGGTTTGCGCCTTGCATCCCATCCCGATGCGCGGCGCGCTGCATCACGGGAACTTGTTCAGCGTCGCCCTAAAGTCCTTTTCGTCATGAGGGTATGAACAATCGTTCGTTGGCATGCGCCGGCGGAACGCCTAGCCTCCCGGGAAGGCTGTCAGTTCGTCAGCCGCACAACCCCAGGAGAGACATCATGAGCTTGCGCATTGGCAGTACGGCCCCCGACTTCACGGCGGAGACCACCGAGGGCACGATTCATTTTCACGACTGGATCGGCGACAGTTGGGCCTTGCTGTTTTCCCATCCGAAAGACTTCACCCCCATCTGCACGACGGAACTGGGCACGGTCGCCCGGCTCAAGCCGGAGTTCGACCGCCGCAACTGCAAACTCATCGGCCTCTCGGTCGACCCCGTCGCCGGGCATCGCTTGTGGGCCCAGGACATTGCCGAGACCCAGGGCACGGCGCCCAACTACCCCATCATCGGCGACACCGACCTGAACGTGGCCAAGCTGTACGACATGCTCCCGGCCGAGGCGTCGGGCGCCTCCGATGGCCGCAGCGCCGCCGACAACGCCACGGTGCGCAGCGTGTTCTTCATCGGCCCCGACAAGAAAATCAAGGCCATGCTGGTCTACCCGATGAGCAACGGCCGCGACTTCAACGAAGTGCTTCGCCTGCTGGATGCCCTGCAACTCACTGCGAAGCACGGCGTCGCCACGCCGGCCAACTGGCACCCGGGGGATGACGTCGTCATTCCCACCTCCATCAGCGACGAAGCCGCGAAGCAGAAGTTCCCCGGCGGGTGGAAGGCGCTCAAGCCCTATTTGCGCGTCGTGCCGCAGCCGAAGTAACCGGGGCCGGGCTTGCCCGGAACGGGCAGGGCCGTTATGGGCGGCACCTAGAATTTGGGCGCCCCGGCGGTTCCCGCCCCCTCCTTCCCGACCCATGCCCACCTGGACCACCTACCTCCTCTTCGTCGGCTTTGCCTTGGCCGCGTCCTTCACGCCCGGGCCGGCGGTCATGCTGTCGATCCACAACGCCATGTACTTCGGCTGGCGGTGCGCGCTGTGGTCGTCCTTGGGCAACGTCTCGGGCCTGCTGGCCCTGGCCACGCTCAGCGCCTTGGGGCTCAACGCCGTGCTGCAAACCTCCGAACTGGCCTTCACCCTGGTCAAGGTCGCAGGCGCCACCTACCTCGTCTGGCTGGGCATTCAGCAATGGCGCAGGGCGGGGCAGGCTTCGCCGCAAGCGCTGGCCACCGTGCCTGGCGAGGAGCGAGCCGACCATCACCCCCGCAGGCTCTACGCCAAGGGCGTGACGGTGGCCTTGACCAACCCCAAGGCCATCGCCTTCATCGCCGCCCTGTTCCCGCAATTCCTCAGCGTCTCCCGGCCGATGGGTCTGCAGTACGCCGTGCTGACCTTAACGTTCATGGCCATCTCGCTGCTCGTCCTGAGTCTCTATGCGGGGCTTGCCGTGCTGACGCGCAGGCGCCTGAACACCTGGTTCGCCTCGGGCTGGCCGCAGCGCGTTTCCGGGACGGTGTTCTGCGCCTTCGGCGTGGGCCTGCTGCGCCTGCACCGGGCGTGAGGCTTGAACGCAGGCCGTCAGTCAGCCTCGGCGCTCATCCGTTCGATGGCCGCCCAGCCCCGTTGGGCGCGCACATGGACAAGCGGGCGTTGACTGGCGCTGGCGGCGGGGCCGACAACTTGCGCGCTGGCGCGACAAAAATTGTCAGTCGCTGACTGGAATTGTTGCTGCTGGCGCTGGTGCGGAGGCGCAAAGCGTGAACGGGTTCACGAAATGCAGCCCGCTGCGGGCTGGCACGGATGCTGCTCCTATTGGCATGCCCCTCAGGGGGGAATGTTCACCAACCCACCGCGGACCGGCGTCAACACCGGTGATTTACAGGCGCGGAGTCCGCGGCTTTGACACTTCTAGGAGCTCTCAGATGAAAAAGCAACTGCAACAAGGCTTCACCCTGATCGAATTGATGATCGTGGTGGCCATCATTGGTATTTTGGCGGCCATCGCGATTCCGGCGTATCAGAACTATGTAATTCGTGCGCAGGTGACGGAAGGTTTGTCGCTGGCCGATGGCGCAAAGACTGCTATTGCGGAGTATTGGACTAATCATGGCACATTCCCAACGACGAATGCGCTTGCTGGTTTGGCGACAGATACCTCGATAACTGGTAATTATGTTAGCCAAGTGAATGCGGCGAATGGCAAGATTTTGGTTACGTTCAGCGACACAGCCCCTCAAAAGGCCAACAGTGCTATCAATACCAAGGTGCTGTCTCTCTCAGCTATTGCTGCTGCTGGTGCTGGTTCGATTACTTGGACATGCGGCACCACAAGCGCCGGAACAACTGTTTCCACCCAGTATCTTCCCTCTTCCTGCAATGGTTCTTAAAAGAAAATAACGAATTAGGGGTTCCTATTCCGCTATAAACCCGCCGTATGGCGGGTTTTTTATTTCCGCTTTCTTCGGTTTCCCTCGGACGGAATGCTGTATAGAAGGAAGAAGAAAGAAAAGCAAAAAAGGGGGACAGACCCCTTTCTCCGACTATCCTCTACCGACCAATACCCCGCCCTCCTCCCCATGCCACGCCGTCACCGGCTCGCGCTGCCTCACACACAGAAAATGGGGTCAGACCCCGCCTCCCTAAAACCCGCCGCGAGGCGGGTTTTTTCTTGTGTGCGCCCGGCACGGGCGCACTCCTGCGGGTGCAAGTCCCGCCACAAGCTGGTCATGGCGAGTGAAGCGAAGCGCAACTGCGTGAGGGCGACCGAGCGTGGGGAGGAAGCGTGGAACGTAAATCG
>NZ_JBTRXV010000193.1:0-2979 GCF_054608695.1 Thiomonas sp. | reverse complement strand
ACTCAGCCTGCCCTGTGAGTGGGCGCGCCAGCTTTAGAAAATAGGGCTGGCTTTTTCCCTTCGACTTCTGTATTCTCGCTCCATGGATCCTTCTTTCGACTCCAACTCTCTGAACCGGCACCGTTTCGACACGCTGGTCGTCCGTCCCGTTGAACCCTCCGAGCGAATCCGGTGGGACGAAGAGATGCGGGCTCACCACTACCTCGGATTCCGGACCATGCCTGGAGAGTCGATCCGCTATGTTGCCCTTCTCGACGGGGAGTGGGTCGCCCTCCTGGGTTGGGGATCCGCCGCCTGGAGCAATGGATACCGGGACCGGATGATCGGATGGACCACTCCCCAGCGGGCCCGGCGCCTGTGCTATCTCGCCAACAACCTGCGCTACCTCATCCTTCCGGGGGTCCGTCTTCCCCATCTGGCATCGAAGGTCCTGGCTCTCTGCATGCGCCGGCTTTCCTGCGACTGGGAAGAGCGATACGGCCATCCCATCCTGTTCGTCGAGACCTTCGTCGATCCCTCCCGCTTTTTGGGAACCTGCTACCGGGCCGCCGGCTTCCGCGATCTTGGCGAAACCAAAGGGTACCGAAGAAACGCCGGACGATACGACTACCACGGAGAGGTCAAGCGCATCTTCGTCCGGCCCCTGAGAAAGGATGCGCTTCGTCTTCTCTCGTCCCCCGACCACCTTCCCATTTTCCAGACAAAGGAGGCTCGCGTGCCCGTCAAGGCTCTCAGCCAAAAAGACATCCAGTCTCTCATGGACGATCTGTCCCGGGTGACGGATCCCCGGAAGCGGCGGGGGATCCGTCACTCCCAGACTTCCCTCGTCGCCACCCTCGTGTGTGCCATTCTCTCCGGCGCCTGCCATACGCTCGCCATGGCCGAGTGGGCGAAAAACCTTTCGAACGCCCTCAAAAAGCGCCTGGGATACCGGAGGCATCCCGAGACAAAGGTCTGGATCGCGCCCTCCGAACCCACCCTGCGCCGCGCCCTCCAGTCGCTCGACGTCCTGAAGGTCGAGCAGGCGATCTCGGGCTGGCTCACGCGGATCCTGGCCAAGTCCGGATTGGCCGAAGACGGGAAGGTCCTCTCCGTCGACGGGAAGACGGTCCGGGGAGCCTCGAAGGCCGAGGGCGGTCAGAAGGTCCACCTCCTCTCCGCCTTCCTCCAAAACCGGGGGATCGTCGTGGCTCAGAAGAACGTGGATGAAAAGACCAACGAGATCCCCGAACTCCGCGCCCTTCTGGCTCCGATGGAGATCGAAGGCCAGATCGTGACGGCCGATGCCATGCACACACAAGTGGAAACGGCCCGGTTCATCACCGAGGACAAAAAGGCCGATTATGTCTTCACGGTCAAAAAAAACCAGCCCACCATGTTCGAAGACATCGAAAGCCTCCCCTGGGAGGCTTTTCCCCCCTCGGCAAACGGCCTCGACAATCGATAGGGGTCATGGTCGGATCGAGCGCCGCACCCTCACCGTCAGTTCCGAACTGAAAGAGACTTTTCCCGAGTTTTCCTTCCCCGGCCACCAGCAGGTCTTCCGCCTCGAACGCAACACCTCCAAACTCGATGGAAGCCATCCCACCACGGAAGTGGTCTACGGAGTCACCAGCCTCTCCCCGGAAAAGGCCTCTCCCGAACGACTTCTCTCCCTCGTTCGCGGTCATTGGGGCATCGAGGCCAATCACTGGATCCGGGACGCCGTTTTCGGAGAAGACAAGAGCGCCACGAGAAAGGGCTCCGCGCCCGTCTTCATGACCCTTCTCCGGAATCTCGCGATCGCCCTTCTCCGTCTGTCCGGACGGAATCAAATCGCGGAGTCCTTGCGGTTCTTCTCCTGGAATCCTTCCCAGGCGGTCTCTTTCCTCGGATTCTGATTCGGACCTTCCGGGAAAAAAGAGAACTCCTTTTTGCTCACCGAAAGGCGAGTCCGGCCCCGGTGCGCCTTTTTTCGGGAGAAGAATCCAGAAAGCCTGACTTTATGCCTCGGTTGCCTCCTCCATCCCGAAAATTTTCTTGTTTCGTCCCCGGATTTAGAAAAATTCTCCCTGTTTTTTAATCCCACTCTTATTTCGAGGGGGACTTTGACGTGGTCGTGGTACCAATGTGCCGGCTTATATGACGATGGTCGACTCATCGGGATCTGCGGGTTGTGGATCTTCACGAAGTACTATGTGGGTCGACACATCGAACCTGACAATGTGGTCATTCTGGAAGGATATCGCTCGAGAGGTCTCGGAACGAGGCTCATGGCGTGGGTGCATGAATATGGAAAATCGCAGGGGGCAATCGCAAGCGAACTGAATTGCTACCTGCCAAATGAACGGGGAAACGCTTTTTGGGAAAGAGACGGCTACCGGAAAATTGCCTGGCACTGCCAACGTCCGCTTGAACAGTGAGGATACTTTTGTGGGGATGAAAAATCCGGTCGTTCAGCTTGAAAGGACAGGGTGCGCAATCGCGTGCGTTGCCGCAATCACAGGCCGCTCCTACCCGGAAATGGAATCGATCGCGAACACGCTTGGCATTTTCGCCCATGATCAATCGTTGTGGTCTGATACATCCTATGTCCGTAGACTGCTCGATCATGTCGGATTGAAGGCAGACCCCGGAGAGATTCCTTTCTCCTCCTGGGAAGATCTTCACGATCTCGCACTTTTATCGACAAAATGGCATCTGGATAAAGGCCGTCCCGTCTGGCACTGGGCCGTCTTCGTTCGGGAAAAGGGACAAACCTTTGTTCTTGATTCCCAAAAAGGCCTTCGGACGAATCTGAGGACGGATTTCGGCCGCATGCGACCCCGGTGGTATATCCGGGTTACCGAGAACGACAAGAATTCTTCACAAAACTCTTTTATGAACTCTCCCGCCACTAAGCGGACGCTATAGTGGGGGTTTCCGATCTCACGAGCGGATGTTCCTCTTTCGCCGAGGATGCGCGAAGGCGTTTGGGCCTTCGCGTCTTATTCTCCTCTC
>NZ_JBTRXV010000192.1:0-2981 GCF_054608695.1 Thiomonas sp. | reverse complement strand
AGGAGACAAGCATGTCGGCAGCCCCCATGGCCGCGAGCGGCCCCAGCGCGTTCGAGTCCGCCACCTACACCAAGGTGGGCTGGCGGCTCATACCCTTCCTGATGCTGTGCTATTTCGTGGCCTATCTCGACCGCGTCAACGTCGGCTTCGCGCAGCTGCAGATGAAGTCCGACCTGGGTTTTTCCGACGCCGTCTACGGCTTCGGCGCGGGCATCTTCTTCCTCGGCTATGTCCTGTTCGAGGTGCCGAGCAATCTGGTGCTGCACCGCGTCGGCGCCCGCATCTGGATCGCCCGCATCATGATCACCTGGGGGCTGATCTCCGCCCTCACGATGTTCATCCAGACGCCCACCATGTTCTACGTGGCGCGCTTCCTGCTGGGCCTGGCCGAGGCGGGTTTCTTCCCCGGCATCATCCTCTATCTCACCTACTGGTACCCGGCGGCAAAGCGCAGCCAGATGACGGCCTGGTTCATGTCGGCCGTGGCGCTCTCGGGCCTGATCGGCGGGCCGGTTTCGGGCTGGATTTTGCACAGCTTCCACGGCCACAACGGCCTGGCCGGCTGGCAGTGGCTGTTCCTGCTGGAAGGCGCGCCGGCCATGGTGCTGGGCGTGGTGGTGCTGCTCTTTCTGGATAACGGCATCGCCCAGGCGCGGTGGCTGACGGACGCCGAAAAGACATTGCTGCAAGAGCGCATCGCCAGCGAAGCCCAGACGAAAACCCATGTCTCGGCGCTGCAAGCCATGGCAAGCCCGCGCGTGTGGCTGCTGGCGCTGGTGTATTTCTCGGTGGTGATGGGCTTGTACGGCCTGGGCTTCTGGCTGCCGCTGCTGTTCAAGACCACGGGCGTGACCGACCCGCTCACCATCGGCTGGCTGGTGGCCATTCCCTACGGCGTGTCCATCATCGCCATGATTCTGGTGGGCCGCCACTCGGATGCGCGGCGCGAGCGCCGCTGGCACGTCGCCATTCCCGCGCTGCTCGGTGCCGCGGGGCTGCTGCTGTCCACGCTGTGGACCGACAACACCCTGGGCGCGGTGCTCACGCTGACCCTGGCCACCTGCGGCATCATGACCGTGCTGCCGCTGTTCTGGAGCCTGCCAACTGCGTTTCTCACCGGCACGGCGGCAGCGGCCGGCATCGCCTTGATCAACGCGCTGGGCAATCTTGCCGGCTTCTTCGGCCCCAGCATCGTCGGCTGGGTGAAGCAGGCCACGCACAGCACCAACGGCGGCATTTTGGTGCTGGCCGGTTTCATGGTGCTGTGTGCGCTGCTGGTGCTGAGCCTGCCGGCGCGCGACATCGACCGCTGAAACACTCGGCTTTCGCGCAAGCTGCGTGCAATCGGCGGCAGCGTCGCGTGAATTTCATCTCGAAGTGCGTCCCCATGACCCCTCATGTCCAACCCAAGGATCCCCGATGAGCAAGACCAGCAAGACCGCCGTGCCCAAGCTGCACGCCACCTCCAGCAATGTGCAAATCGGCATCGCCGACAAGGACCGCGCCGCCATCGCCCAGGGCCTGTCGCACCTGCTGGCCGACACCTACACGCTCTACCTCACCACCCACAACTTCCACTGGAATGTGACGGGACCGATGTTCAACACCCTGCACATGATGTTCATGACCCAGTACACCGAGCTGTGGAACGCGGTGGACCCGGTGGCCGAGCGCATCCGAGCCCTGGGCTATGCCGCCCCCGGCTCCTACACCGCCTACAGCCAGCTCACCAAGCTGGGCGACGTGCCGCTGATCCCGCCCAAGGCCGAGGACATGATTCGCGTCCTGGTGAAGGGCAACGAAGCGGTGGCAGCCACCGCGCGCGAGCTGCTGCCGCTGACGGAGAAGGCCGGCGACCAGCCCACGACCGATCTGCTGTCGGCACGCATGGACATCCACGAGAAATCGGCCTGGATGCTGCGCTCGCTGCTGGAAGGTTGACGCCGCGCCGGCCGCCAACAGCGGCCGGTGGGTGGCGCAGGGAATAATGGCGCCATGCCTCGCCGTCTCCAACTCTGGCTCGACCTCATCCGCTGGAACCGCCCCGCCGGCTGGCTGCTGCTGCTGTGGCCCACCCTCTCGGCCTTGTGGATGGCGGCGGGCGGCTTTCCCGGCTGGACCCTGCTGGCGGTGTTCGTGCTCGGCACCATCCTCATGCGTTCGGCCGGCTGCACCGTGAACGACGTGGCCGACGCCGAGTTCGACCGCCACGTGCGCCGCACCGCGCGCCGCCCCGTCACCAGCGGCGAGGTCTCCAAGCGCGAGGCCTTGGTGCTCGGCGCGGCGCTGGCGCTGGCCGCCTTCGGCCTGGTGCTGCTGACCAACGCGCTGACCATCGGCCTGTCGTTCGCCGCGCTGCTCATCGCCATCGCCTACCCGTTCACCAAGCGCTGGCTGGCGCTGCCGCAAGCCTTTCTCGGCGTGGCCTTCAGCTTGGGCATCCCCATGGCGTTCGCCGCGGCGCGCGGCGACGTGCCGCTGCTGGCCTGGTGGCTGCTGGCGGGAAACCTGTTCTGGGTGCTGGCCTACGACACCGAGTACGCCATGGTCGACCGCGAGGACGACCTGAAGATCGGCATCAAGACCTCGGCCATCACCTTCGGCCGCATCGACGTGGCCGCGGTGATGGCGAGCTATGCGATCTTCCTGGCGATGTGGCTGGCCGCCGGGCTGCAACTGGGCTTGGCCTGGCCGTTCGCGCTCGGCCTGCTGACTGCGGCCGGCATGGCGGCCTGGCACTACATGCTCATCCGCGGCCGCGACCCGGCACACTGCTTCACCGCCTTCAAGCACAACCACTGGCTGGGCTTCGCCGTATTCGCCGGCACGGCAACCGCCTACGCGCTGCGCTGAGGTTCTCCTCCCCCACGGCGTGGAGGAGGTCGGGAGGGGCATTCGAAACCCGCGAAGCGCTGCCTTCTCCTCCCCCACCCCGTGGGGGAGGTCGGGAGGGGGAAGGTCTCGTCACGCAAACACTCCCC
>NZ_JBTRXV010000191.1:0-3016 GCF_054608695.1 Thiomonas sp. | reverse complement strand
GCCTATTCGATAGCCCGAGTAATGTCCTCGATGACCTTTTTGGCGTCGCCGAAGACCATCATGGTTTTATCGAGGTAGAACAGGTCATTATCCAGGCCGGCATAGCCGGTGGCCATGGAGCGCTTGTTCACGATCACCGTCTTGGCCTTGTAGGCCTCCAGGATGGGCATGCCGGCGATGGGGGACTGCGGATCGGTCTTCGCCGCCGGGTTCACCACATCGTTGGCCCCCAGCACCACGGCCACATCGGCCTGGGCGAACTCGGGGTTGATGTCCTCCATCTCGAACACCTGGTCGTAGGGCACCTCGGCCTCGGCCAGCAGCACATTCATATGCCCCGGCATGCGCCCGGCCACCGGGTGAATGGCGTACTTCACGCTCACCCCCTTGGCCGTGAGCTTGGCCGCCAGCTCCTTCAAGGCATGCTGCGCCCGCGCCACCGCCAGGCCGTACCCCGGCACGATGATCACGCTCTCGGCATTGCCCAGCAGGAAGGCCGCATCGTCCGGGCTGCCCGACTTGGCCGTGCGCTGCGCCCCGCCCGTGGCCGCCGCCTGGGCCTCGCCGCCGAAGCCGCCCAGGATCACGTTGAAGAACGAGCGGTTCATCGCCTTGCACATGATGTAGGAGAGAATCGCCCCGGACGACCCCACCAGCGAGCCGGCGATGATGAGCATGGGGTTCTCCAGCGAGAAGCCGATGCCCGCGGCCGCCCAGCCGGAGTAGCTGTTGAGCATGGACACCACCACCGGCATGTCGGCGCCGCCAATGGGGATGATGATGAGCACGCCGAGGACGAAGGCCAGCGCCAGCATGACGAGGAAGGGCGTCCAGGCCGCCGTGGCCCAGAACCCCAGGCCGAAGCCGATGGTGGCCAGGGCGATGCCCAGGTTGATCCAGTGCTGCGCGGCAAAGCGCACCGGCGCCCCCTGGAACAGGCGGAACTTGTACTGGCCCGAGAGCTTGCCGAAGGCAATGACGGAGCCGCTGAAGGTGATGGCGCCCACAATCGCGCCGATGAACAGCTCCACGCGGTTGCCGTAGGGCAGCGGGTCGCCCATGGCGGCGACGATGCCGAAGGCGTGCGGCTCGGCCACTTCGGCCACGGCGATGCACACGGCCGACAGGCCGATCATGCTGTGCATGAAGGCCACCAGCTCGGGCATCTTCGTCATCTCCACGCGCCGCGCCATGGTGGCGCCGACGGCCCCGCCCACGACGATGGCGCCCAGCACATCGCCCAGGCCGGCGGCCCCGGCGTCGCCGCCGATCTTGAGGATGAGGGCCACGGTGGTGAGCACGGCGATGGCCATGCCGGTCATGCCGAAGACGTTGCCGCGGCGGCTCGAGGCCGGGTGCGACAGGCCCTTGAGGGCCTGGATGAAGAACACCGAGGCGATGAGGTACAGCAGGGTGACCAGGTTCATGCTGAGGGTCATGACCAATCCTTGGATGGGTTCTGGGTTGTGGCGGGCATCGCGGGGGCTGGCGTCATGGCTCAGGGCGCCTTGGGGGCGGGGGCGCGCTCTTTCTTCTTGAACATCTCCAGCATGCGCCGGGTGACGAGAAAGCCGCCGAACACGTTGACCGAGGCCATGGCCACGGCCAGCACGCCCATGCTCTTGCCCAAGGGGGTGACGGTGAGGGCGGCGGCCAGCATGGCGCCGACGATGATGATGGCGGAGATGGCGTTGGTCACCGACATCAGCGGGGTGTGCAGCGCCGGCGTGACGGTCCACACGACGTGGTAGCCGACATAGATGGCCAGCACGAAGATGGTGAGGTTGATGACGAAGGGGGCGATGTCATGCATGGTGGGGATGTCCTTGGCGGATGGCGGGGGCGGCAGGGCGTTGCGGGCGCATCCGTCAGGCGCTCTTGCGCTTGACCTCGCCGCCCTGGGTCATGAGGCAGGCGGCGACGATGTCGTCGTCCAGGTTGACCACCAGCCCGCGGTCCTTGTCGAGCACGAGCTTGAGGAAGTCGAGCACGTTGCGGGCGTAGAGCTGGGAGGCGTCGGCGGCGACCTGGGCGGGCAGGTTGGTGTCGCCCACGATCGTCACGCCGTGCTTGACCACGGTCTGGTCGGCTTCGGTGAGCGGGCAGTTGCCGCCTTGGGCGGCGGCCATGTCGATGATGACCGATCCGGGGCGCATGCCCTGGACCATCGCCTCGCTCACCAGCACCGGGGCGCGCCGCCCGGGGATGAGGGCGGTGGTGATGACGATGTTGGCTTGCTTGACGCGCTCGGCCACCAGGGCGGCCTGGCGCTCGAGCCAGCTTGGGGGCATGGGGCGGGCGTAGCCGCCCACGCCCTGGGCGATCTGGCGTTCTTCGTCGGTCTCGAAGGGCACGTCGATGAACTTGGCGCCCAGCGACTCGATCTGCTCTTTGGCGGCGGGGCGCACGTCGGAGGCTTCGACCACGGCGCCCAGGCGCTTGGCGGTGGCGATGGCCTGCAGCCCGGCCACGCCGGCGCCGAGCACGACCAGGCGGGCGGCCTTGACGGTGCCGGCGGCGGTCATGAGCATGGGCATGAAGCGGGGGTAGAGGTTGGCGGCCAGGAGCACGGCCTTGTAGCCGGCGATGTTGGCCTGGCTGGAGAGCACGTCCAGGCTCTGGGCGCGGGTGGTGCGGGGGGCGGCCTCCAGGGCGAAGGCCGTCAGGCCCGCGCCGGCCAGGGCTTGCAGGCCTTCGGCGTGGAAGGGCTCGAGCATGCCCACCACGGCCGCGCCGGGCTGCATCTGCGCCAGCTCGTGCGGCTGCGGGCGGCGCACTTTGAGCACGAGCTCGGCCCCCAGCGCCGCCGCGGCGTCGACCATCTGGGCGCCGGCGCCCTGGTAGTCGGCGTCGCTGGCCCCGGCGCCCTGCCCGGCTCCGCTTTGCACCAGCACGGTGTGGCCCTGGGCCACCAGCTTCTTGACGGTCTCGGGTGTGGCCGCCACCCGCCGCTCTCCTCCTAAGCTCTCAGCAACAACGCCGATGCGCATCCAGGATTCTCCTTGTGGGTTGGGGA
>NZ_JBTRXV010000190.1:0-3046 GCF_054608695.1 Thiomonas sp. | reverse complement strand
ACGAGGGGCGCAAGGTCTAGGCTCGCAAGCTGGAGAAGATCGCGGCGGATCCGGCCACCAAAAAGGAGTGGGACTCCAAGGGGCGCATGTACCTGCGGGCCAAGGACGGGCGCGTATACCAGCCCGCCCTCCACTCCGGCAAGCGATCCATCGAAAGCCGCAACCTCAATCACGCCGGCCTCACCAAAACCCGCTACGTCATCGGCGAGAAAGGCGTGTTCAAGCAGGGCGGCACCCTCAAGTCAGAACTGGCGGGCAAGATAAGCGACCGCATCCAGGCCGGGATCCGGCGCGATTACCACAAGGGCATGGATCGCGTGCGAAGGGACGTCGCCAAATCCGGCGGAAGGGCGGGGGTCGGGGCGCAGTTGCGGGCCATCGGCCACGGCTTCCAGCGGGCGTTGCGGTCGGACCTGGTGCGTTCCGCCTTTCGCAAGCACGAGAACTGGCGCAAGGCCGGCGTCATCGAGTCCGCGGCCGTGCGGGCCACGGCCTGGGTCCAGCAGACGCGGGAGCGGGCGGATCTGGTCAAGGAACTAAAGGACCAGGCTGGGTCCCTGAACAAGGCGAATGGTGAGCGCAAGGTGCTCCACATCCACGACGAGGCGAGCCAGTCGGGCTTGAAGGAGTTCACGGACGTCATGTCGAAAACGGAGCGGGAAGGCGCCCGCACCGTGTTCCTGGGCGACCGCCTACAGCATCAGTCCGTGGAGGCCGGCAAGGCCTTCGAGCAGGCGCAAAAGCATCTGCCCATGAACGAACTGACCGACATCCGCCGCCAGAAGACGGAAGAGGCCAAGGGAATCGTCAAGGACGTGCTGGAGGGGCGGCACGGCGAGGCCATGGCGCGTCCGGCGATCGAGGTCCGCGTGGAGCAGGACAAGGTGCGGGGAAAATGGGAGGGGAGGGGGGAGCTTTCTGAAAAGGACCGGCAAACGATGCGGGCGGAGATGCGCGGCGCCGCGCGAGCCGACAATCAGCACGTCGTGGAGCGGATCGCCAAGGATTACGCGGCGCTGCCCCAAGGGGAGCGAGGCAAGACGGCCATACTCACCTCCACCAACGCCGACCGGCGGGCCGTCAACGACGCCGTTCGCGAGCAGTTGAAGGCCAAAGGCGAACTGGGGCGGGGCAAGGAGTTCGCCGTTCTGGAGAAGAAGGACATGAGCGAAGCGGAACGTCGCGCCGCCGCCTATGACCGGGGCGACGTGGTGAAATTCACCTCCGCGCACCGGGCGCTGAACGTGGAGAAGGGTGCGGAGGGGCGGGTCGTCGGCAAGGACGATCGCACCAACCGGGTGAGCGTCGAACTGGACGGTGGGCGCGTGGTGCAGATGCGGGGCGATCTCAAGGGGGTGGAGGCCAGCAGGGAGTTCAAGCGGGAGTTCGCGGAGGGCGACAAGATCGCGTTCGGGAAGAACGACCGCGAATCGGGTTTCAAAAACGGCGACCAGGGCAAGGTGCTGGAGATCCGGGACAAAAGCCTCGTCGTGGAGATGAACGGAGAGCGGCGCACGGTGGACTTGGAGAAGTACCGGAACATCGACCACGGTTACGCCATGACCAGCGTGAAGGCTCAGGGGCAGACCGTGGACCGGGTGATGATCCACCACAACACCGAGTCGGGCCGGCACGGCGACCGGGAGACCTACGTCAACGTCACCCGCGCCCGGATGGGGGTCAAGGTCTACACCCAGGACGTGGAGAAGGCCAAGAGGCAGGCCGGTGTCAAGATGGACAAGGAGACCGCCAGACCGGAGCGGGAGGAGAGCCGCCAGGAGCGCAAGGGGGAGCGTCGGAGCGCCGAGCGCGAGGCACCCGAGCGGAAACAGGCAGGGAAGGAATCCACGGGATCCGGCAAGAGCAAGGCCGGCAAGGAGAAGGAGGACGAGCTAGAGTTCGGGGCCGGACGCTGAGTTCTCCACAAAAACCGGGGATGGCTCTGTGGATGGCTGTTCCATCCTGTTGAACCACCGTGGCTATACATGGCGGCGCAAAAACACGCGATACGACGGTTCTGGCGGGTGTATGGGGGCGGAAAGGGGATGAAAGCCGGAGACGGCTGATGGATGAGTTTCGCCCCGCTTCGCAAGAAGGGGCGAAAAAGGAGGCGGTCTGTTTGGGCCGCCAGGCGGCGGGCTTCGGCCCGCCTTTTTTATGAGGGATCGCCGACCGCCGCCGGATTCGGAACCAAACCGCCAGGCACGCGAAACACCCCGGTAGCGCCGTTGGCGCATCCGGGGTCGCGGGTTTCGTCGATTTCCGGCTATTTGCCGAAACGCATCAGCGCCAGCACGGACAGGATGATGGCTGTTTGCCCGAACGCCAAGCCGACCATCCATTTGATGAGAGAGGTTTTTTCTTTTTGCATCTCCGTTCTGATCTGCGAGATCTCTTTTTGCAGATCGATCTCGAACTGCGCGAGGGCCTTTTGCAGATCCGTTTTGACCGGCGCGCTCTCCTCGCGCAAGGTCGCCGCGCAACTGCGGATCTCCTTGCGCGGGTTCGCCGACACGACATCCAGGTCTTGCTTGGTGGCCGCCGCGGCCGCCAGAGCTTCGTCAATGACCAACGCCACGGCGTCCGCCTGTTCCGGTGGCATGCCGGATTGCTTGAGGCGGGTGGAAACGAACAGCGTGTCGATCATCGGGGTTCCCATGGGATCTCCTTTTCCGCGCGGTAGCAGTATATGACGAAAAACGGTCGCCCCAAAAGCGGGCGCGATCGCCCGCGCGAAGCGGATGCTTCCCGGACCGCCCGGAGAATCCCCCGGGCCAGGCCATGGGAGGTGACGGGAAACGATGGTGGCCACCCCGCGAGGATGGCCAGGCGGCGGGCTTCGGCCCGCCTTTTTTTATGGGCCGCGTCGGCGCAGTCCAAAAATTTCGCCTCGCGGGGGAATAGGGGTGGATACCCGATGTTTCACCGGAAAGGAGATGAAGTGATGGATGAATACACCCCCAGACGCCTGGCGGTTTTGCTGTTGCCCTTCAATCCCAAAGCCCTCCCGGATCTCTACCTGTGCGGCGAGGACACGGAATCGATG
>NZ_JBTRXV010000189.1:0-3058 GCF_054608695.1 Thiomonas sp. | reverse complement strand
ATGACCTGCAGGGGCCGGCAGCGGCCAGCGCCGTACCGCACAGCACGGCGACCATCTCCTTCTGGATGCCCGGAGGCCTGTTTGCCTCGCGCCAGAGCAATTTGAAAATGGCGCTGACCATGGCGACGCAACCGCTGCAGAACGCGTCGGACAAACCCATCATTACCGTCCTGGCGAATCATCACTGGATCTCGGAATGGAAACTCACCCCCGGGGTGGCCAACTACCAGACCACCATTCCCTTTACGGCCCTGGTGGCCGGAGAAAACCGCGTGACCTTCCACATCGTGGACGGAAAGGTCTCGGTGTTCCCGAATTCGACCATCCAGCTCCCCGCAGCCCATCGCTATGCCGTTTTGCCCGATCTGGCCCTCTTCCAGCGCACGGGATTCCCGTTGGTGGCCAACGGTACCGGCAAGCATCTATCGGTGTGGTATGCCAATGGCGCGTCGTCGGACTGGTCCGCAGGGCTGACCTTGTTCGGACGCTTGGCCCAGGCGAGTCATTCCCCCCTCCCGGATGCCCGCGCTACTTTTTCCATGCCGACCACGCGGAATGTGCTCGCCGTGGGCACGGCAGCCTCCATCCCCGCCCAGTGGCTCTCGGCAAGCCCCTTTGTGCCGAGGAAAATGGGGATTCAATGGCAAGTTTCCACGCGCCACGGCGCTTCGCCCTGGTTGGGGGCCACCAGCAACCTGGCGCCGGCCTATCTGATCGAGTCGCCCACCCCCTATGAAGGGGAGGTGGCGGTCACCTTCCTGGCCAGCAGCGAGGCCGCCTTGAAGACGGCTGCGTGGCATCTGGTGGAGATGCCGAACTGGAATGGCCTGCATGGCGATTTGGCCTGGGAGACCGGGTCGGGAACCTTTTCCTCCACGCTGGTGGGTTCCCATTTCCTGTATGGCAGCCGCAACAGCGGCTGGTTCTGGATCTTCCTGTTTTCGGTCAAACCCTGGCTGTGGGTATTGGCCGGCGGCGCTGCCGTCTTGTTCGCCACATTGGTGGTCTGGATCTATACCTTACGCAAAAAAGCACAATGGCGTGCGGAGGAGGCCGTATGAATAGGGAACATAGCATCCGTCACTGGGTCCGCAGGATCGTCGCGGGGACCGTACCCCTGCTCACCGCGACGGCCTATGCGTCCACCACCGTGGTGCCACCCCCCCGCGCGGGCGATGTCCTGCAATCCCGCCAGCAGGGGCAAAACAACGTGCTGTCCAATATCTACACCAAGAAGGGGCAGTCCCTGGCGGCGTTGGGGAGTACGGAGCAAAAAATCTGGGGGCTGCTCCAGCAGAACCACTTGCGCGCAGCCCGCGCCCTGATCCAGCAGACCCAAGCGCAATATCCCGGCTGGCATCCCGCAGCGACCATGACGTTCGTCCTCCTGGAAAAGACCATCTGGGCCCAGATCCGCGGGGGGCAAACGGCTGCCGCCCAGGAAAACATGCAGCAACTGCAGCACCGGTATGGACACGGGGCCCTGGCGTCCCAAACCCGTCTCGCCCTGGTCCCCATGCGCAATGTGCTCCAGGAAAATCGCCTGTGGCAGCTCTTGGGGAGCGGGCATCTCCGTCAGTTGCAAGGGGCCATCCAGCAGATCCAGCGCGAGGACCCCGCGTATCGGCCTCCGCAAAAACTGCTGGCCCTGTTACAGAAAGACCTCCATGCCCGCGAAGTCACGCAGTTGGCCGCCCACCGGGAATGGGCGCAGCTGGTGGCCTTGCATGCGGCCGATCCCAGCGTCTTCACGACGGCCTATCCGGAAAATCGGCAAGCGTGGGCGCAGGCCTTGGCGGCGACCGGGCATCCTCGCCACGCGGCCCTGATATACGCGTCACTCCTGCAGCAGGCGACCCGCCCGGCCCAGGCGATGGCCCTGCTCGATCAGGCGGCCGGCGCGTTGCCCGTCGCCGAGATGCAAGCGCTCTACACCCGGGCCGATGCGCAATTCCCGGACGCCCGCCGCGAACTGCAGCGACAGCGGCTGCAGTATGTCCTGATGATGGCCGCCCGCGCGCACGACAAGGGGGACGATGCCCAGGCCTGGACGCTGCTGGCTCCCGATGCCGCCGCGATCGCGCAATTGCACCAAGCGGGGGATGCGCGCCTCGTGGGCGCGATCCTGGGCGCCAATCACCATCCCCGCGCCGCCCTGGCGTGGTGGGAGCGCGCCGCCCGCTGGTCCGGCAAGGCCGCGGATTGGGAGACGGTCGGGAACCTGGCGATGGCGAACAACGACCTGCCGCTCGCCCGGGAGGCCATGCAGCACCTGCCCGCGGGGACCCCCGCGTCGCAACGCTTTCTGGCCCAGAGCGAGACCATGGCGGCCCTCCGGGATTACCAAGAGCGGAACTACTCCGGGACCCTCCAACATCTCCATGCGGCGCAACAATACGGCCCCTTATCCTCCGGCATGGAGACCATCCAGGCCTGGTCCCTGGTGCACACCGGCCAGTTCCAGGCCGCCAGCGCCCTGTTTACGACGCTATACCGGCAGGATCCTTCCTCGGGCAACGCCGTGGGGGTGCTCCTGACCGATCAACATACCCAAAACCTGGCCCATGCCTACCAGCTCGCCGTCACCTCCGGAGGACCCTTGGCCCAGCACTTGCCCATGGCCACCATGCGGCGCCATCAGGCGGACATCAACCAGATCCCCTGGCGCTTCCTGCCCCCGGACCGGATTGCTCCGCCGCCGCGCCGACAAAGCTTCCTGGCCCTGGGCGCCTCCGGCGAGGGGCGCGGGGGCAGCGGCATGACCCAAATGACCCAATATCTCCCCTCGCTGCAGGCCCAGTGGGGCATCAACTGGCACCTGGCCGCCTTTGCGGAGCTGTCTTCTCCCGACCTCTACGGCGGTCAACCCAATGCCACACAGTTGCCGTTCAGCAATGGCACGCAGGTCGCCACCGCCACCGCCACCGGCCACGTCTGGCAATTGCCGCAAGTGCTGGTGGGGATCGATGACCACGAACCGCACCATCATTGGCGCGCCGCCCTGGGCTGGACGTCGCCTTCGAGCGTCGGGGGCGGCACGGTGCAGGGCCTGCTGCGC
>NZ_JBTRXV010000188.1:0-3075 GCF_054608695.1 Thiomonas sp. | reverse complement strand
CGCCGTTCGAGATGAATCGCGATATTGGCGAGACGCAGGAGTTTGCCCGTAAGAGCCGGATCGGACTGAATGACCTGGGCCAGGTCGCGACTGGTCGTATTTTGCGCATCAACGAGGCGCGCCACCTCCAAGGATACGCCTTTGGGTGAAGGTAGACGTCCCGTTTCCCGCAACCGCTCGAAAATCCGCCGATCCATGCCCCCTCCATCAGACCTCTTACCCCACCGGACGTCCTGAAGGAAGCAGCCGCCGCCGAAGAGGACGGGCCTTCAGGATCCCCCGCTACCCAGCCTGCGCAAGTCGTTGCCGGACACGGTGTTTGCCTTATGGTCCCATTTTATCCGAAATCCGGCCTATGCCGTTGTCGTTCCGGGCGGAATCCCGCCCCGGGCAGCCCAACCATTCGGGCGGGGAGTTTTCGACTGCCGGCAGGATGATCCGGAGGACAGCAACCCGAGGGAGCGGGAGCAAAAAACGACTGCCCACAAACCCCCGTTTCCAGGTTTATTGAGCATACACGCCGTGGGCCTAAAGCAACAGAAGCCATGCCGATCGCCAAATCGTAAGGCACATGGGCTCGATGATCGGGGGTCAGGGCGGTGAGGTTGATTCAACCTGGGATCAGGAAAACCACGAGCAGCGAAAGATCCGCCGGAAGCGGAATTTGGATTTGGACCTGATGCGTGAATCATGAGAGTCCGGGCAGCGGGTAGCTGCCGTCCCGGCGCTGATTTTTGATTTACCATGAAATTACCAACTGACGGAATAGTAAATACTTTTATAACAAGGAAGATTTATATCTTTTGTCACCATATGGCAAAAGAAAAGGGCACTGCAGCAACCGCGGCTGCGAAATATCCAGTTGATGGCCGCACAGAGGAACTGGTCATCGTGAGAAGGTTTGAGGAGAGGTATTTGTCCGGGTACCTTGCTGCGCAGCATGATATAGGTGAGACGGTCGCTGGGTCATGAGCCGAGACAAACCTGGTTTGTCAGTACACATGGGGGCCAACGCCAATGCCGAAACAGAATGCACCATGTTCAAGTTAATTAACAAATCCAATTTTGATGCACCATTATAGACCACATTGAGCGCCAAAATCGTGCATTTCTTACTATTATAAATTCTGTATTGTAACAACCGGATATAACAATGTTTGTCTGCAGCAGATGGGACTTGCATTCATAGCGCCATGATGTCTCATATCGGCGAACGCGTTATCTGAATGATTTATAGATATTTTCTTTGTAACCATCCGCCTTGCTTATGGATTGTGTAGTAAAATGGCTACAGATTGCTGGTCATATCGCCCTATGTTGGGCCTGCATAATGTAAACTTTTTGAAACAAATCAAACCATCTTTTTGGTTTTCCGGATGTGGCACAGATATTGCTTATCCATGATGGATGGATTCCCGTGCTCCTCTGTCGGGGTGATTGCATACCTATCAGTGCAGGCGGGGGGATGTTCTCTGCATAGGCGTAACGGGTATGTACTGTATGGGCATTTTTATTAATACAGGTGAACTATATCGTAAGATCTCAAGGATTAAAGAGAGGACCGTATGAACGCCACATCGAAACCAGCAGCTTCCGCAGTACGTACTGCCGTTTTTCCCGTTGCGGGGATGGGTACGCGTTTTTTGCCGGCGACCAAGGCCACCGCCAAGGAGATGATGCCGGTGGTGGACAAGCCGCTGATCCAATATGCGGTGGAAGAAGCCCTGGCCGCCGGTTGCGATCGCCTGATCTTTATCAGCGGTCGTGGCAAACGCGCCATTGCCGATCACTTCGACGTCGCCTTTGAGCTGGAGAAAGAGCTGGAGCGGCGGGGAAAAGAGCAACTGTTGGATGAGGTGCGCAATATCGTGCCGCAGGGGGTGAGCACGGCCTTCCTGCGGCAACCGTATCCGTTGGGTCTCGGCCACGCCGTCCTGATGGCCCGGGACGTGGTGGGAGATCAGCCTTTTGCCGTCCTTTTGGCCGATGATTTGATTCTCGCCCGGCGCCCGGTACTCACTCAGATGGTCGAACAGTACGATCGCTACCATGCGGCGATCCTTGCCATTCAAGAGGTGCCGCCGGAAGAGACCAACAAATACGGCATCATCCGCTCCAAAGCCTGGGAGGATCGCATTCACCAGGTATCCGGCATCGTCGAAAAGCCCGCCCCCGGCAATGCCCCGTCGACCCTGGGGGTCGTTGGTCGCTACATTCTGCCGGCCCGGATCTTCGACTACCTGGAAGGGTTGCCGAGCGGGAGTGGCGGCGAGATCCAACTGACCGATGGCATTGCCGCCCTGCTGCAGGAGCGGCAGGTGTTGGGCTACGAATTTGAAGGCCGGCGCTTTGATTGCGGGGACAAGTTCGGCTACCTGCAGGCGACGATTGAGTTCGGCTTGCGCCATCATGGGGTCGGAAAGCAGTTGGCCGAATATCTCCATCAGCTCGCCACCGGCGGGATTTGTTCCTATGTCGCGGATGAGCCCAAGCCCATTCCCTTCCCGAAATCCAAAACCAAAACCCGCGCCGCTTAATGAATTTCACCGGATCGTGAGCGACCATAAGGGGTGATTTATGTCGTTAAAAACGCAAGCAAGTTCTGTGCTGAATACCTTCGTTGTGCTGATCAGCCTGTCCGCATTGGCCGGCATTTTCCTGTTGGCGGGCGCGCCCGTCTCGACGACGGCGGAGGCCTACATCGGTGGGGCGATGCTGCTCTTCATGATTGTCATCTTCCTGGTGGGTCGCGCCCTGGAGTTCCGGGAGCCCTGGGTGAATCCCTTACGGATCATCAGCATTTTTCTGGCCATCTTCCTGACGGCGCGTTATCTCGTCTGGCGGGTCGAGTTTACCATCGGCGGGTATGGGCTGGTCAGTCTGGTGGCGGGCATCACCCTGTTTGCGGCGGAGATTTACTCCGCGGGCTTCGCCTTGCTGGGATATTTTGTCAATGTGAATCCGCGCAAGCGCACACCCGCTCCCCTGCCCGCGGAGGAAGTGGCCTTCCCGTCGGTGGACATTGTGGTTCCGAGTTACAACGAGCCGGCCGACCTGCTGGAAGTGACGTTGCTG
>NZ_JBTRXV010000187.1:0-3111 GCF_054608695.1 Thiomonas sp. | reverse complement strand
CCTGCAGCGTTTTCACCATCGCTACGGCGATAATCCGCAGGCCATCACTGCCTTGCAGGAACGGATCATGGGCGGCTTGCCCCCCGAACTGCAACGCTTGGGGATGGCCCTGACGGCCGCACCCGTGACCTTGCAGAGCCTGCCGGAAGACTTGCGTACCCGTTATATCACGCCGCAGGGTCAGGCCCGGATAGAAGTCTTTCCCAAGGCCAATCTCAGCAGCAATGCCGCCATGCTGCAGTTTGTCCGTAATGTCCAGCAGGTAGCGCCGCAGGCGGTAGGTACACCGGTGATGTTGGTGGAGGGCGGTGAGGCGGTGCTGGGGGCCTTTCAGGAAGCCACGGTTATTGCCTTGGTCACCATTTCTCTCTTGCTCCTTCTGGTCTTGCGCTGCTGGCGCGATACCCTGCTGGTGATGGCGCCCCTGCTGTTGGCGGCGCTCTTTACGGTGGCCAGCATGAGCTATCTGGGGCTCTCCTTTAACCTGGGTAATATCATTGTCTTGCCGCTGCTGATCGGACTGGGGGTGGCCTTTGCCATCTATATCGTGGCGCGTTGGCGCAGCGGAACCGATATTGCCCATTTGCTCCAGACCAGCACGCCCATGGCGGTGTTTTTCAGCGGGATCACCACCTTGAGCGCCTTTGGCAGCATGGCCATATCCCTGGATCCGGGTATGGCGAGTTTGGGCAAGACCCTGAGCCTGGCGTTGGCCATGGTCCTCTTGTGTATTCTCATTGTGTTGCCGGCATTGCTCCTGCTGTTCACTCATTCTCCCCGCGAACAGGGGATCGCTCAGGATGAAGGCCGCTGAGGGAGAGCGGCCCAAGGGCCGCATGCTGCCAACGGGCCCTATGCTGATTTATGCCAGCGGCTTGCTGGGGCTCTTGCTGGCCCTGGCGCTGGTGCTGCATGAAGGTGCCCGCAGCATCCTGCAGATCCTGGCTCATGGCGGTTGGGCCCTGCTATGGTTGCTGCCTTTCCATTTTTTACCGCTGGGTTTGGATGTCCTGAGCTGGAAATGGCTGCTGCGCGGGGAAAGTCGTGCGGGTTTTTGCTTTCTGCTCTGGGTCGCAGCGGTACGCGAATCCGTGAACGGCCTCCTGCCGGTCGCGCGGGTGGGTGGAGAAGTGGTTGGTGCGCGGCTGTTGGCCCGCCACGGCGTTTCCGGTTATCTGGGTGGCGCCAGCATCATGGTGGAGATCACCCTGACCCTGGTGAGCCAGTTTCTCTTCACCTTGCTGGGACTGGTCATCCTGGTCTATGCCATCAGCGACCACGCCATGGAACTGGCCGTGCTCCTGGCTTTGGCCTTCATGGTGCCAGTCATGCTCGGCTTTCTCTGGGTGCAGCATCGCTGGGGGTTTTTCCAGATCCTCCAGCGGCTCATGAAAATGCTGCTGGGCGGTAAAGACTTGCTCTTACGTCTGGGTGATCCGGCTGTCCTGGACGCGGAAATCCGCACCCTGTATGGCCAGCGCTGGACCCTGGTGATCCCCGTTTTCTGGCAGTGCATGGGCCTGCTGGCGGGGGCCCTGGAGGTGTGGTTCACTTTCTGGATTCTGGGACATCCCGTTCCCCTGTGGGCGGCCGTCCTGATGGAAAGCCTCGGCCAGGCCCTGCGTAGCGCGGCCTTTCTGGTGCCGGGCGGCATCGGTATTCAGGAAGGCGGTTTCGTGCTCTTTGGTGCCGCGGCGGGTATCGGTCCGGATCTGGCACTGGCCTTTTCCCTGGCGCGCCGCTTCCGGGAACTGGTGTTGGGTGGCCCCGTACTCTTGTCATGGCAAGCCCTGGAAGGGCATCATTTACACCGGAAATGGCGGCAGGCCCAAACACCCAAAGGAGAAGCATCATGACGGCGGCCATCCTGGAGATGGGCTCCAACGAGCATCGCGACCTTTTCTGCCAGTTTTTCCATGATACGCATATCCGTTTTGATCCGAATCAGATCGACTTGCCCCAGTTGGACGAGGACGCCCATCGGCGTCTGGTGGCTTTGCCTTTCTGGGGCGAGGCGGTGGCCACGGAGAGTGTCACCGCGCGCATGGTGCAGAGTATGGGGAAACAGGAGCCGGACCCCGTCGTGCGTTCGGCGGTGGCCCTGGATGGCCTGGAAGAGCAGCGCCACGCGGATTTGCTGCGCGCCCTGGTGGAGCACTATGGGATCAAGATTCCGCCTCTGCCGGCGGCACCGGCCGTGCGGGATCCCTATTGGGAGTTTCTCTACACCGGTTACGGCGAATGTCTGGATTCCTATTTTGCCTTCGGCCTTTTTGCGCTAGCTCGTGATTCTGGCTTTTTCCCGGCTGCACTGGTGGAAATCTTTGACCTCGTCATGCAGGAAGAGGCCCGCCATATCATCTTTTTTATCAACTGGCTGGCATGGCATCGCAGCCGCCTGGCGTGGTGGAAGCGCATGGGGCTGGAACTGCAGCGGATCCAGGTCATTGCCATGCAGGCCTGGGCGCGGATGCGGACGGCGCGCAATCTCAACGGAAGTCAGGAAAAAAACTTTACCTTGACGGGGCACAAGGAGATCAGCAACGACATCAGCCTGCGAGAACTCCTGGCACTGTGCCGAAGCGAAAATGAAAGGCGTTTTGCCCCCTATGATCCGCGTTTGCTGCGGCCGAAGCTGGCGCCGCGCATTGCCGGGGTGCTATTTTTTTTCTTGTCCCGAGCCAGGGCGGCCTGATGCACCGCTGGGTGCTTGTCGTGTAGACCGTTTGGTATGTTATACTTAACGAATTTTGTCAGTCATCGCGTTGCCTGCTCAGTCGGCAAAAATACAGGAGAAACCAGATATGGGCGTTCCACTAATCCAAAGCTATCGGGTAGGACGGTATATCCTCGCGCAAAAATTGCGGGGGCGTAAACGCTATCCCCTGGTGCTGATGCTGGAACCGCTGTTCCGCTGCAATCTGGCCTGTTCCGGCTGCGGCAAGATCGACTACCCGGACGATGTGCTGGACCAGCGGCTTTCCGTGGAAGAGTGCATTGGCGCTGCGGAGGAATGTGGTGCGCCCATCGTTTCCATCGCCGGCGGTGAACCTCTGATTCATAAAGACATGCCGGCCATTGTGCAGGGACTGGTGGAACGCAAGCGCTTCG
>NZ_JBTRXV010000186.1:0-3115 GCF_054608695.1 Thiomonas sp. | reverse complement strand
GCAAAGGCCCGACTGATACAGGCCGGTATGTCTCCGAATCCCCGTCTTTCCTTTTCTGGCTACGATGCCATTTTTACCAACCAACCCGATGAATACGAGTTAGGTGTCGGATTTACCCAAGACTTTCCTGTGGCGGGCCGAATTGCCCGTCAAAAGGATGTGGCCAAGGTGGATGTGGTCCGGGCTCGGGCGGAGATCCAACAGGCCAAGCTCAGATTGTCCAGTCAGGTGGCCGAAGTCTTTTATCGGATTCTTGTCCTGGACAGTCAGATTCGTTTACGGGATCAGCTGATGCAGGTCGATCGGGAACTCCTAGACGCAAGCCGCAACCGTTTTCAGGTGGCCGAAGTTTCCGAACTTGACGTCAATACGGCGCAATTGGAGCTGGAACGCCTCCGTCAGGAACGAATTCTCCTGAAGGCACAGAGATCCCGGATTTCCATTCGATTGAAGCAACTCTTGGGACTTGGCGCTGACAAGACGTTGGAGCTTGACGAGACCCTTCCTCCGGTCCCTGCACTGCCGAGCCTCGCAGAAGAGCAACGCCGGGCCCTCATATTGCGCCCCGACCTTCAATCGGCACAATTGGCGATAGAACGCTCAAGGGCTCAGTTTGACCTGGCCAAAGCACAGCGTTGGGAGGACTGGACTGCCGGCCTTGGCGTTTTTTCCGGACAGACCGTTTTTCCCAATGGCCTTTCCACAGGAACTGATGTCGGACCCAGTTTTGTTCTCACTATTCCACTCCCTCTCTGGAACAAAAATCAGGGCCGCATTGCCGAAGCGGTGGCGATGAACCGGCAAGCCTCCGCAGAAGTTCGGGCTCTGACGCTTCAGGTCCAGAATGAAGTCGCAGGGGCCTATTCCGAAACGGAACGTCTCCTAATTGCGGTGGACCGCTACCGAAACGGGATGCTCAAGTTGAGTGATCGCAACATGCTCCTTGCCCAACAGGCCTATATGACAGGGCAGGCATCAATTCTCACAGCCGTTCAGGCCCAACGACAGCATGGAGACCAGCACATCGCCTACCTGAATACCATGGGACAATACCTGCAGGCTTGGGTGGCGTTACGCCGAGCTGTGGGAGAATACCTCGAATCTTTAAATCGTCCTGAAAATCACGACTCCGGAAGGGGGGAGCGGATCCATGAATAGTGCCTGTCAGATCATCCGCAGAATCGCTTGCCGACTGTTTCTCGCTCTTTTTGTCCTGTTTGCCGGATCCGGAATATTCTTTCCGGCTTGGGCCCATGGAGGGGAGAAAATCACGGTCAATGGTAAAAACGGAGGAAGTGATCGATCCGTGCATTTGAGCCCCAAACAACAAAAGTTTTTGGCCCTTTCCCTGGCATCCGTCAGTTATCGAAGAATGAAAGAAGTATTGGACCTGAACGGGACGGTGAGGTGGCTCCCCGACCGTCAGTCGGACGTGACACTGCGTATCAGTGGCCAGGTCACGTCCGTTTACGTCAGTTTGGGGGAGCGGGTGCACAAGGGCCAGCGTATGGTCAAGGTGGAGTCCAGGCTGATCGGCAATCCTCCCCCCAGCGTTGTCATTACCGCTCCCCTGAGCGGCATTGTAGACGTGCGGAATATCGTTTTGGGGCAGGCGGTGGAACCCAATACGGTCCTTTTCCATATTGGCAATCCGGCGCAAATGCTTGTTGTGGCCAGGGTCTACGAGGAAGACTTTGACAAAGTCCGCTTTGGGCAAGAAGCAGAGATCCGGGTTCTCGGCTACCCCGGCCAGGTCTTTCGAGGACGGGTAACTCTCGTTGGCCCACGCCTCAACCCCAAAAATCGCACGGGTTCGGTCTGGATCCAGGTTTCCAATCCAAAGGGACTTCTGAAGCCCAACATGTTCGCCCGCGTCAGGCTGACTGTGAAACAAACCAAAAAAGTGCTCGTTGTACCCGATGCCGCCCTCCTGCTTGCCAACGGCGAGAAGTTTCTTTTTGTGAGCGCAGGTCCCGGCTCCTATCGGCGCATTCTTGTGCAAACCGGAATGAAGATGGACGGGTTTACGGAGGTTCTTTCCGGACTCTCTCCGGGACAAAAGGTGGTAACCCGGGGGAACCGTGAGATCTATACCATGTGGTTGGGTGCTGAATTCTTGAAAGCGGAGGATTGAATCATGTTCAACCGCCTGATTGCCTGGTCCCTGAACAACCGCCCGATCGTTCTGGCGGTCACCCTGGTTTTATTCGTCTCGGGATGGTTTGCCCTCAAGAAGATGCCGGTGGACGTGTTTCCCGAGTTCGCACCGCCACAGGTCGTCGTTCAGACCGAGGTGCCGGGTCTGGCGCCGACGGATGTGGAGGCCCTGGTGACCTACCCCCTGGAAAGCGCCATTAACGGAACACCGGGCGTGACCCATGTGCGCTCCAAAACGTCGGTGGGTCTCTCCACCATCACGGTCATGTTCAAGGCGGGCTCGAACATTTATCAGGACCGGCAACTGGTCAACGAGCGGATCCAGGCCGTGACGGGCCGCCTGCCTTCTGGCTCCAAATCTCCGATCCTGCTGCCGGTGACCTCGGCGGTGGGCTGGCTGGTCAAATATGCTTTGACAAGCAATACCGTGCCACCAGAAAAAATGCGCACCCTGTCGGACTGGGAAATCCGTCCGCGCCTCCTGGCCCTGGGCGGTATCGCTTCGGTTGTGTCCATCGGAGGTGAAGTCAAGCAGTATCAGGTGCGCCTCGATCCTGCCCGCATGTTGGCCTACCAGGTCAGTGGCGAGGAAGTGCGGCGAGCCTTGGAAAGATCCAACAGCAATGTGCCCGGCGCCTTTCTGGAAAAACCTGGTCAGGAACTTATCGTGGCCGGAATCGGGAGAATTTCATCTCTGGATGATCTCAGAAAGACAGTGATCACTGTTCGCGACGGGGTGCCCATCACCATTTCCAATGTCGCCAAAGTGGCTTTTGGAGGACAAATCAAGCGGGGGGACGGCGCCTTCGGCATGAAGGAGGCCGTCATCGGGACTATCTCCAAGACCTACGGGGCCGACACCGTCACCACTACGGAGAAGGTGGAAAAAACGCTGGCCGAAATCAAGGCACATTTGCCAGCAGGCATACAAATGCACACCCAAGTATTCCGCCAGGCC
>NZ_JBTRXV010000185.1:0-3257 GCF_054608695.1 Thiomonas sp. | reverse complement strand
CACGGCGCCCAGTCCGCGCTGGCCCCGTCTGCCAGACTTCGAGATCGTCGCGCAGGCGGTGAACGCTGACGTCTCCACGACCCCCGTGGTCCGGAAACTCGGCCTTCGATTCATCATCGAGATCGAGGCGGAGCCGGATCACATCCAGATCCGACAGGCTCGCCCCAGGCAGCCGATTCGCCAAAATCCACGCGAGCACCGTGACGACAGGTTCCTGCCAAATGCCTGTTTCCGGCATTCGATTCATACCAAAATCCCATGCCCGGCCACCGGCCCGGCTTGATCCGAATCCAATGCGTCGATGAACCAATCGACGTTTCTCACATCTGGCTGCAGCGCCACCGCAACCCGCCCCTCGCGTTTCATGGCTTGGATGGCGCGGCTCACCGCCGGCATCACCACATCGAGCAACCATGCCTTGTAGTCACTCGCCTGCCGACGATCCAGAATGGCATCGAGCCCTTCCACACTGCACTTGATGATCCGGCTGCTCATGGAGCCATCCTCGCTGTAGGTCTCAACGCAGGTGACGTGTTTGTCATCCAACCTTGCAGCCTCGGCCTCGACATCCTTCACCCCGACTGCCTGGCAGACGGCCTTGAGGTCGAACCAGGGCCGGCCGTTGCTCACCATCACCACCAGCGGTTGCCCTCGATAGTCGCGCCGCACAACAAGCATCTTCGATATTTGCATCATGGCTTCACGGGGATGGTTGGCTGTCTCAGTCGATCCGCGCCATGGCAAGCTTTGCCATGGCTTTGAGCTGAGCCTGGTTCATGGCACTGAGCAGCTTGTCGATCCATTCGTGGCCACTCGCCTTGATGATCATTTCATTCTGCTCAAGTGGACGAATCACCGGATGCTCAAAATCGCCGAACGTCAACAGAAACTGCCGGTTCTTGAGAACCAACCCCGCCAGACCCAACGCAACCTCCGGGTGGCTGAGATGGGGGATATGCGCCTTGAGGCCTTCGCGTCCGAGTGTCGACTCACCTATGTCGATCAGCGCCCGGGCGACATCCATCGCGCCTTGCAGCCTCTCCTGTGTGCGAGGGGTCTCGATCGGGCCAAGGGACGGGGGCGCTTTCTCCGCGCTGTAGCGGCCGGTCTTGCGGATCGACGGCAGGACTTTGCTGGTGACCCACTTCTTGAATTTCTTGGCGTCGGGCTTGCGGCTACCAACAATCAGCGCGTACAAGCCGGACTCATTTACGACAGTCACCTTCTGCCTGCCGCCAAGGGTGTCCATTGAAAGAGTATCCCTGTCGTCGTCTTCAATATGGGTGGATACAGCCTGACGTGGATTACCCAAACCGAGGATCTCGCACACCTCTGATGCCACAAACCACGATTGTCCGTTCACATCCAGCCTGGCTTTGAGCGTCTTCCCGCCGAAATTGAACTCCATCACTTCCGTACCCATGGTCTGCTCCTGTCTTTCTGACACTGGTTGGACTTCCTCCGCTTCCACTGCCCGCGCTTGACCCGGCTCCGCCTCTGGTGTCATTGAAGCCATTGGCGGCAGCGCCAAGACAACGTTCTCATGCCTCCCGGCGAGCAATCCTCGGATCCCGGCCCCGTTGACGTAATCAACCGCGCGCACGTAACCGTTCCCGAGCCCGGCGCTGTGCGTCCCCATTTGGCTGTCGCTCAGCAACGACAAGCCCTGCTCCAGGCTGGTGTATCCCAGGTCTTCACAGATCGGCTGCGCCGGATACCAAATCATCCCGTCTCGGCCAATGATGACGCTGTAGCTCTTGATCTTGGCCCCGAGCCCAGTGGCGTGCGCCATGGTGTGCCTGGCGACTTCAATCCGCTGCTTGGGCGTTGCGGTGGACGGCTTGAGCCATGCTTTTGACTTGCTGAACGGTTGAAATGGCACTTCAACTGCGCCCGCAGCACCAATCGTTTCGCTTTTGCCGTCTTCCGACGCCACTTCGTTTTTCTGCTCGATGGGCTTGAATTCGGTCATTCCTTGGAGCGTGTCTCCAAGCAGCGGCTCTTGCTTGGCTTCCACGGCACGCACAGCCGCGTGAATCACGCCAGCAGCGATCCATGTCCTGAAGCGCCTCGCTGTCACCAGATGACTGGCTGACACCAGCGCCTGCATCCCGGCCTCGTTGACGTGCATCATCTGCTGCACGCCACCTGCCGACGGCACGCCACGGGCCTGCTGGTTGGCTTCCTTGACGTATCGCTCAAGGGCCGCCGTTGTCTTCTTGAACCCGAGCACGGTGCAGAGGGGCTTGGCCGCAAACCAGGCGGCGCCATCCTCGCCCACCTGCACCAGAATGGGGCTGTCCTCGAAGTCGAGGCGGATGATGGGATTGGGTTCTACGGGTGTCGCCATGGCTGCTCCTCTCGGAAGCAGTCAGGTTAGGCATGGCCGCGGCGCACGCCGACTCAAAAGCCAGCCTCTCATGGGAAGCTTTCGTTGCAACGGCCGCGGCGCAGGCCTACGGTTCTCCGGGGAGGCCGCGGCGCACGCCTGCATTCATCCCGGCGCGATGGGACTATTTCCGGTGCGGCAAACCACCCTCGCGCAGGCAAGGATGGGGTTGAGACAGTCAGGTGTGCCTCGTTCACCGCCAGGAATAAGGTTCCTGGTCATACCTTTTCACCCGCATGCGGGGGGCGATATGGCTTCAGGAGTCTCGCATTCGATCGGGTTGGTCGCCACCAATCCCTCTCGCCACGCCCTTGCGGGTTGTGGTCTCCCGCCAGAAGGCAGGAACTGGCCCTGTGACGGGGGCCGGGCGGATGCCGTGGGTCAATCCCCACTCGCTGCATCAACGCTTGATCTCCTGGATACCGAACCTCAGTTCGGCGGCCACGTCTCCTCGGAGTACGTGGCATCGTCGCGGTCGCATGCTTCTGCGAAACGCGGCGCGGGCGGCCTGCCCTGCTTTTTAGCCTAGAAACTTTTTCGATATGGGTGACTGTAGGGTGTTGCAAACAGCCCAGGAACCGCAGCGAGACTCGTTTCCTTCGTCACTCAGGGTTTTGAAGGTTTTTTTGGTGAGGGCGCCGAAAAAAACCGCCTGACGGCGGTTGACGCTTTGTTGGCTCGCATGGAGCGCTGTCTGGCGCGTCAGCAAAGGCTGGCGCGCGAACACCGGGCTTGCCGGGTGATGCTATCCGCTTGTGCGGGGACTGAAACCTGTGCCGCGTGATGCGGCTGAGCCCATCCTAAACCCAACCCATCTGGTTTGCGTGGGGCGAATCGTTGGTGAAGCGGGGTCGTTTTCGATCTCGGA
>NZ_JBTRXV010000184.1:0-3273 GCF_054608695.1 Thiomonas sp. | reverse complement strand
CGATGGCCGTCTTCGCCACCTGCAGCAGGCGGGGATCATCGACGCAGGCGAATATCGGCAACTCCTCCAGGCCCGCAATTTCCTCTCCCGCCTGCGCATCGGCCTGCACTACGCGGCTGGGCGGCGGGAAGATCGCCTGCGCCTGGATCTCCAGCCCCTGCTGGCCGCACAACTCGGATTTCAGGACACGGCCGACCGTTCCGCCGTTGAACACTTGATGCAAAACATTTATCGCATTTTTGCCAGTATTGCCCGTATTTCCGCCATCGCCCAGGAAAACCTCGCATGGCGCATCGCCCCTGCCGCCACGGCAGCGCCCCTGGTCGAGGGCGACATTGCGTTGCGCCAGGACAGCATCGGCTTTGCCGCAGATCATCCCGCCGAGCCCGTCCTGTCAGCAATATTAAAGCTCTTCCGCCGGCTCGCCGAAGATCCCCAGCAACGCGGCCTGGATGCCGCCACGCAACGGGAGCTCCATGCCCTGCGCCGGCATCTGCAACCGCAGATGCTCAGTAATGATCCCCGTGCCCGAAGCGACTTTCTGGCCATCCTTGCCAAGCCCGAAGGGGTTTACCGGACCCTTTCCGCCATGCACCAGTGCGGCATTCTGGCCCGCCTCCTGCCCGCTTTCGGGCGCATCACGGGGCAGATTCAGCATGACCTCTTTCACGTCTATACCGTCGATCAGCACACCCTCTTTCTGCTCCGCCAGGTGGGCCGTTTCTGGACGGCCGGGCACAGCGACCTGCCGGTGATCGAGGAGGCGCGCCTGCGCATCGACCGCCCGGAACTGCTGGTCATCGCCGGCATTTTCCACGATATCGCCAAGGGACGGGGGGGCGACCACTCCCGCCTGGGCGCCCGGGAGGTCAAGCGCTTTGCCCGTTCCATCGGCCTCGACCGGGCCGATACCCGATTCCTTGCCTGGCTGGTGCAACACCATCTCGACATGTCCGGTGTATCCCAGCGCCGCGATCTCGAAGACCCCCGGGTCATCCAGGATTTTGCCCGTATGGTCGGTGACGAAAGGCGCTTGAGCTACCTCCTCCTGCTCACCATTGCCGACATGCGCGCCACCAACCCGGACCTGTGGAACGACTGGAAGGGGATGCTCCTGTCCACGCTCTACCGTGGGGTACGCAGCCAATTGCAGCGCAACACCATCGCCCCCAAGGATCGGCGCGCCCTGCTGCGCGCCAAAAAACGCGACCTGCTCGCCGCGCTGCCAACCCAGGCCCATACCCAGGCCCAGGCTCTCTGGCGCACCCTGGGGAGCGACTATTTCATGCGCTATGGCCATGACGAACTCCTCTGGCATACCCAAAGCATCCTGCAACAGCCGGGCCAGCGCACCCTGGTCTTTGCCCGCCCCCGCCAACCCGTCGGCACCGAGCTGCTGATTTATGGCCGCGATACGCCCGGACTCTTTTTGCGCATTACCAGCGTTCTCGACAAGCAATCCCTGAGTATTCTAGATGCCCGCATCGACACCAGTGCAGACGGCCACGCCCTGGACACCTTCATCGTGCTCGACGAGAGCCATGCCTTTGCCCATAGCCCGGATGCCCATCAGGACCTGGGCGAGCACCTGCGCGCCATTATTGACGGCGAGGCGGTCAGCGTTCCCCGCTTTGGACTCCGGCACCATGGGGCACGTCATCGCTTTTTTGCCCAAAACCCCGTCGTGGTCACCGTGGACAACGCCGCTCTGCAGCGCTACACCCTCCTGGAAGTGACTGCCGCCGATCGTCTCGGCCTGCTCTATCAGGTGGGTGAGGTCCTGCTTGCCCTGCACTTGAGCATCCATGGCGCCAAGGTGTCCACTTTTGGGGAACGCGTGGAAGACACCTTCTTCATCCTCGATGAAAATGGCAAGAAGTTGGCCGCAGCGCAACGCGAACGCTTGCGCAGCGCCTTGCTCGATGCCCTGCAGCAAGTGCGAGCGCCCTAAACCATGTGGTCCTTATTCCAATCGGATCCCGAGGAACGGCGCGACCGCGCCATCGCCCTGGCGGCCATCCTGCGCGCCGCCATGCTGGTGCAGGACAGCGCCCGCCAGGGCCTGCAGAACGGCGAAGCCAGTACCCAGACGATCCGCAGCATCCTGGCCATGGATGGGAACGACAGTATCCAGCTCTTTGGCGACATTCCTGGCCTGCGCCGGGCGCTCGCCTTGATCTGCCCCCTCCTGCAACGCGGTCCCGGCAACGCGCAGGAGGCCGAACTCCTCCGTTACGCACTGGCACTCCTGACCCTGGGCAAGCGCTTGATCGCCCGCCACGACCTGGCCGAGCGCGTGCGCCAGGGAATCGAACAAGCCCAGCGCCAACTGGAACATTTTGCCGACCCCCTCCACCCCAGTGTCACGGCCAGTCTGGCCCAGACCTACACCGACGCCGTCGGCAAGCTGTCCCCCCGCATCATCGTCAGCGGTGAGAGCCGCTATCTCGGTAACTCCGAAGACGCCGCCCGCATTCGTACCTTGCTGCTGGCCGGCATCCGCGCCGCCGTATGGTGGCGGCAACGGGGCGGTAATCTCCGCCGCCTGATCCTGGAAAGACGCGCCCTCTGCCAGGAAGCCACGGCCCTGCTCGCCGCCAATCCCTTCAACGCCGATGCCTAGGACCCTGGTAAACCCGGATTCGGCAGGTGGCGGCGGTGTTTTAACGAAACAACGAACTTGCTGTCCACGTAAAATATCGTAGGAGCGGCCCATGCCCGCGACCACCCGTGCTGGCGCCCCGAGAAGGTCGCGGCCATGGGCCGCTCCTACCGGTTGTGAGGACCGTTTCCTGATGACGGGATGCACCGGGTGCATGTCCGTCAAGGTAACGGCGTTATGCGCTGACGCTTGCTGAGGCGGTCCGCCAGGTGCACCGGTTCGGGCAGGCGATGACCCCGTCCCCAGGCCAGGACCAGCGCCCGGGCACCCTCCTGATCACAGCGATGGCCCGGTGAAACATAGACAGGGCGTACCCGCTCACGGGTGCGCAGGATGCTGCCGATGCAGGCCCCCTTGTCCATCAATGCTTCCCAGTCGCCGCGGCGCTCCCCCACCATCCGCTCCTCCCCGCACAAGCGGGATTTGCCAATACCCACGCTGGGCAGATCCAGGAGGACCCCGAGGTGCGCAGCAATGCCGAAACGGCGGGGATGGGCAATGCCTTGACCATCGCACAACAAAAATTCCGGCTTTTGGGCCAGGGCCGCCAAAGCCGCCAACAGCACAGGTCCCTCACGGAAAGAGAGCAAACCCGGCACATAGGGAAAACT
>NZ_JBTRXV010000183.1:0-3309 GCF_054608695.1 Thiomonas sp. | reverse complement strand
CGCGGTGTACAGGCCGTGGAAAGATGCCGCCAATCTCGGCTGGCCGGCCACCATCGACTTTCCCTCCGCCGCCAAGTTCCCCGAGCTGCACCTCGGCGCGCTCTCCAGCAACTGGGCCCTCGTCCTGGCGGTGCTGCTCGCCCTCGGCCTGCATGTGCTGGTCGAGAAAAGCCGCTGGGGCACCGGCTTGGCGCTGCTGCGCAGCAACCCCCGCGTGGCACGCATGGCCGGGCTGTCTTACACCCGCCATGCCATGGCGGTGATGGCGCTGGCGGGCAGTCTGGCGGCGCTGGCGGGTTGGGTGCAGGCGGCCAATGTGCAGAACCATCTGCAGCCCGATATCTCCTCGGGCTATGGCTATATCGGCTTCCTGGTGGCGTGGCTGGCGGGACAGAACTTCCTGCGCATCATTCCGCTGGCGCTGATCATGGGCGGGCTGCTGTCCGCCGGCGACGCGCTGCAACTGTTCGCCCAACTGCCGTTCTCCAACACCCTGGTGATGCAGGCGCTGTTGTTCATCAGCGTGCTGGGCGTGGGCGCCTGGCGGGCCAAGCGCAGGAGTGCCGCATGAACCTCGCCGCGTGGTTCGGGCTGCTGTCCATCGCCCTGCTCATGGCCACGCCGGTGCTGCTGGCCATGCTGGGCGAGATGCTGACGCAGCGCACCGGCATCGTCAACCTCGGGGTGGAGGGGCAGATGCTGGTGGGCGCCGCCGCCGGCTTTGCCGCCACCTACGCCAGTGGCAACCCCTGGCTGGGGCTGGTGGTGGGGGCGCTGGCGGGCATGGCGCTGTCGTCGGTGCACGCCCTGCTCTGCCTCGGCCTGGGCGTGAACCAGATTGCCAGCGGGCTGGCGATTTTCTTTCTCGGCAACGGGCTGTCGGCGTTCTACGGCGCGCCGCTGGTCGGCCAGCAGATTTCGGGGTTCCACAGCCTGGCGCATGGCTGGCTGGGCCACCTGCCCATCGTCGGCGGCTTTCTCGGGCAACTCACGCCCACGGTGTATCTGGCGCTGATCCTGGTCATCGCCTGCGGCCTGTTCCTGTACCGCACCCAGTGGGGCCTGGTGTGGCGCGCCACCGGCGAGTCGGCCGACGCCCTGCGCATGCTCGGCAAGCGCCCCATGGCACTGCGCCTGGCCGGCATCCTCACCGGCGGCCTGTTCACCGGGCTGGCCGGGGCGGCGCTGTCGGTGGATTACACCCGCACCTGGGTCGAGCAGATGACGGCCGGGCGCGGCCTGCTGGCGGTGGGCCTGGTCATCGTCGCGCGCTGGAACCCCTGGCTGGCGCTGCCGGTGGCGCTGATCTACGGCCTGTCGGAAGCGCTGGCGCTGCGGCTGCAGTCCATCGGCGTCGACATCTCCCCCTATCTGCTCGGCACCTTGCCCTATCTGGTGCCGCTCGTCGTGTTGCTCCTGAGCTATCGGGCCAGCCAGCGCGGCACGTCCATGCCGCAGGAACTCGTCGGCGTGTTCCGGGGCATGGCTTGAACATTTTCTTTCACCCACACTGCTTAGGAGTCACAACATGAAGTGCCGCATCCTCGCCTTGTTTGCAGCCCTGAGCCTGGGGCTTACGGTCTATGCGAGACCCGCTTCGGCCGACGTCGCCGTCGGCTATGTCTACGTCGGCGCCAAGACCGACGGTGGCTACAACGAGGCACAGGACACCGGGCGGCAGCACGTACAGAAGACCTTGCCCGGCGTGAAGACCAACTATCTCGAAAATATTCCCGAAAACGCGCAGGTCACGCAGGCGATGGAGCGCATGATCGGCGCCGGAGACAAGGTGATTTTCGCCACCAGCTATGGCTATCTGTCGTACGCGCTGGACTTGGCGAAGAAGTATCCCAAGGTCACCTTCATGCATTGCTATGGCGACAAGCGGGCCGCGAATCTCGGAACGTATGCCGCCGAAACCTACGAGGCCATGTACCTGGCCGGCATCGCCGCCGGCAAGGCGACCAAGAGCGGCAAGATCGGCTTCGTCGCGGCGCACCCGATTCCTCCTGTCCTGCAGAACATCAATGCCCTGGCGTTGGGGGCGCAGTCGGTCAATCCGAAGGCCACGGTGACCGTTGTTTACACGGGCTCATGGAACGACCCGGCCAAGGATGTGGCTTCGGTGAACGCCTTGGTGGATCAAGGGATCGATGTCGTCGCCTCGCATGTCGATTCACCCATACCCGTGATCGAGGCGGCGAAGAAGCGCGGCATCAAGGTCGTCGGCTACCACTTCGATGACAGCAAGTTCGATCCACAAGGTTGGCTCACGGGGGTTGTCGAGAATTGGGGGCCCATCATGGCCGGCGTGGTCAAGCAAGTCGAGGCCGGCACCTGGAAATCCGAGGCCATTCGCGGCAATCTGAAATCGGGTACGACCCAGCTTGCTCCCTTCGGTTCGTCGGTCGACGCGGCCACGCGCAAGCTGATCGAAGCGAAGAAGCAGGAGATCGAAGACGGCAAGCTGCATGTCTGGGCGGGCCCGATCTATGCGCAGGACGACAAATTGCTCGCGCCGAAGGGCGAAGCGCTGAATCCGGACAAGGTGGCGTCGATGGACTTTTTCGTCAAAGGCGTGATCGGCAGCACGAAATGATGGCGTGATGCCATCCATGCCGGGGATGCGCATGAGCGCTGCGCTGGGCGTTTCGAAAGAGGAGTGATGCACATGAGCGGACTCGGTGGCCTGAACAAATCTCCCCAGGGCGTTGTCGTCGGCCTGGTGCAACTGCAACTGCCGGTGGTGGAGACGCCGGCGCAGCTCGCCGCGCAGGCCGGGCGCATCTGCGCCATGGTCGGCAAGGCGCGGCGCAACCTGGGCACGATGGACCTCGTCGTGTTCCCGGAGTACGCGCTGCACGGCCTGTCGATGAGCACGGCGCCCGAGCTGATGGTGTCGCTCGACGGTCCCGAGGTGGCGTCGTTCAAGGCCGCGTGCGTCGCGCACAGGATCTGGGGCTGCTTCTCCATCATGGAGCTCAACCCGCATGGCAATCCGTACAACACCGGCCTGATCATCGACGACCAGGGCGAGATCAAGCTCTACTACCGCAAGCTGCATCCCTGGGTGCCGGTGGAGGCCTGGGAACCCGGCAATATGGGCATCCCGGTGTGCGACGGCCCGAACGGCTGCAGGCTCGCCTTGATCATCTGCCACGACGGCATGTTTCCCGAGATGGCGCGCGAGGCGGCCTACAAGGGAGCCGAGATCATCCTGCGCACGGCCGGCTACACCGCGCCGATACGTCACGCGTGGAAGATCACCAACCAGGCGAACGCGTTCCAGAACCTCGCCATCACCGCCAG
>NZ_JBTRXV010000182.1:0-3489 GCF_054608695.1 Thiomonas sp. | reverse complement strand
GCTGGACGTCGATCTCGATGGCTTTTACCGTTTCGTTGCCGGCGACGCCGCGCTCGCGCCACTGGCGACGCGTTTCCGTGGTGTGAAGCCGCCACGTTTTCCCACCTTGTTCGAAGCGCTGGCCAACGCTATCGCCTGCCAACAAGTGAGTCTGGCCAGTGGGATTGCCATGCTCGGCAAGCTGGCGCTGGCTGTCGCCCCGAACACCAACCTCAACGATGGCGTGCTCGCGTTCCCGCAACCGGGGGCGGTGCTAGCTGCCGGCCCCGAATTCCTGCGCGACCTGGGCTGGAGCCGGCAGAAAACAGATTACCTGCTTGCAGCCGCCGCTGCGATCGAGAATGGCGCGTTGAGTGACGCGCAACTGGCGCAGGCCGACGACGCGCAAGCGCTGCGGTTGCTCTCGCTGCTGCGCGGCATCAAGCGCTGGAGCGCGCAATATGTGGCCTTGCGCGGGCTTGGGCGCTTGGCTGTGTTTCCGGTGGACGATGTCGGCGCGCACAAACATCTAGCCTTGTGGCTGGGCTTGCCCGAACGGCTGGATGCGCGGTCCACCCAAGCGCTGGTGACGCGCTGGCAGCCCTATGCCGGGATGGTGTATTTCCACATCCTGCTCAAGCGGCTCGAAGACGCCGGCCAGCTCGATTTGCAACACGTATGTACAGGAGGAATCTGAACATGGCCCGGAATCGGGATGATGATTTACCCAACCAGCAGGTCGCGATGCTGGAGGCGATGCAGCGCATGCGCTTGGGCCTGCTCGCCGGCGACGTAGCCGAGGCGCGCGCCGCACGCGACGTGCTGCAAGGCCTGCACACGGCCCATATCGCCATCGAGGAAACTGAGCTGATTCCGAAGCTTCCTGCCACGGCGCGTTGGCAGGCCAAGGTCTATCTGGCCGAGCATGCCAAGCTGGCGACGATGCTCGGTGAGTGGCACGACGTGTCGGCCCGGCAGCCCGACCGACTCGACCAGCCCGAACAGCGTCTGGCGCTGCGCGATGCTTCTCTGCCCTGACAGCACCTGCTCGAACATCATTTCGAGCACGAAGAAAAAGACTTGTTGATCGAAACGCGGCGCTGAGGCACGCTCAAGCCGCCGGAAGCGGCACAGCGACGAACTGTCGCAGCGCTGGATTCAGGCAGTCCGCCAGGGTCGTGTCGTTGAGTTCGGCATAGAACGCTCGGCGCGCGCGTTCGAGTTTCGGGCGCAAGGCGCAAAAACCGGTGAGCAGGCAGTGGCCGCCATCGTCGCGAAAACACTCGGTCAGCGCGGAATCGTCTTCCAGCCATTCAAGCGCGTCGCCAAGCCGGATTGCAGTCGCGCGTTTGGCCAGCTTCACGCCGCCACCCGCGCCGCGCGTGGTCTGCACATAGCCTCCGGCAGCGAGGCGTTGCAGCACCTTGATGAGGTGATCGCGCGAAATGTCGAGCTTGGTTGCGAGCTCCGCGCTCGACCATGTCTCGCGCTCACTGCCGGCCAGCACGAGCAGGGCGCGCAATCCGAAATCGGAGAAGGATGTCAGTCGCATAGCGGTGCCTACAAATAAGGTATTGCAAATGCCACTAAAGAATTTTATAGTGGAATCCATTGTACCTGTTCACACATCAACCCAGATCACCCCGGATCGGAGAACCCGCCATGTCCAGCCCCGACACCCCCGCAACCTCGACCTCGCTACTTGCCACGCGCCCCTTGGGTCACCTGGCGCGTGATCTGCCCGGCGCCACCGCCGTGTTTCGGCGCCATCGTCTGGACTTCTGTTGCGGCGGTGAGACGACCCTCGAAGCGGCAGCGCGTGCGCAGCAACTCGACATCGCCGCCATCGAGCGCGAGCTTCTCGCCTTGGATGTGCAAGCGCCGACCGACACGCCGCGCGCCCCCGACGCCTTGATCGACCTCATCGTCAGCCGCTTCCACGACGTGCACCGGCGTGAACTCCCCGAATTGATCGCCCTGGCCACCAAGGTCGAGCGCGTGCATGCGAGCCATCCCGACGTACCCGCCGGCCTGGCCACGCTGCTGCAAAACATGCAGGGCGAGTTGCAGGCGCATATGCAAAAGGAAGAGCAGATTCTGTTTCCGATGATGCGCCGCAACCCCGGTGGCTTCCTCGCGCCGCCGATCGCACGCATGCGTGAAGAACACGACGACCACGGCCGCATGCTGCAGCGCGTGCAGGAACTCACTCATGAGCTGCGGCTTCCTGCCGAGGCGTGCAACACCTGGCGCGCGCTGTATGCGGGCCTGGACAAATTCATCGCCGACTTCATGCAGCACGTCCACACGGAAAACAACATTCTTTTCCCGCAATTCGAAGGCCGGGGCTGAAGCCTTCGCGCCACCGGACCATCTTTTCCACCGCAAACCACCCCAACCCAAGGAACCGACCATGGAACCCCTGAATGTCGTCAACCAGCCGCATTCCCACCACCGCGCCGACCGCACCTATCCCTTCGACGCCAGCGGCATCGCCAAGCGCTTCCGCCACGCGGCGATTTTCGGCGCGCTCGACGCGCTGGAGCCCGGCGAAACCATGGCGTTTTTCAACGACCACGATCCCCTGCCTCTGCTTGCGCAAATCGAGCAGCATTTCGGCAACAAGGTGCGCATCGAATATGTCAGCCGCTCGCCCGAAGGCGTGCGCATCGACTTCCACGTGCAGGACGGAGCCTGAGCCGTACCCGATCCGATCGCCCAACAAGGTGCGGCGCCCAAGCTGCTGTTCGATGCGGTCAGCCCGGCGCCGCGCTGCCTGCGCATGTTCTTGTTGGAAAAAGGTCTGCGCATCCCGAGCGTGACCGTCGACGTGTTCAAGGATGAAAACCGTGAATCCGCTTTTCTAGCGCACAACCCCGCCGGCCAGACGCCAGCTCTGGAACTCGCCGACGGCACGGTGCTGGCCGAAGTCGTGGCGATCGCCGAATACTTCGAAGAACTGCACCCCGCGCCCGCGCTGATCGGCGCCACACCCTTGCAGCGCGCGCAAACCCGCATGTGGTGGCGCCGCGTCGAACTCAACATCACCGAGTTCATCCACAACGCCTACCATGACGCTGAGGGGCCGCAAGCGCTTCCAGGGCCGCATTCCGGTCGCGCCGGAGGCGGCTGATGGCCTCAAGCGCGTCGCTCAGGATCGCATCGCCCGCCTGGCTCGACTCAATGATGGGCGACGGTCGTTTCCTGTGCGGCGAACGTTTCACCGCTGCGGACATCTGGCTGTACGTCTGGCTGGATTTCGGCAACGAGGTCGGCCAGCCTTTCGATCGGCGCTTGCCTCGAATCGGCCCCTGGTTCGAGCGCGTGCAGGCCCGGCGCAGCCGCCACAGCAGCGGGCCGCCCCATGAAAATCGCGCAGCTTCGCCGCCAACCCGGATGGCCCCACACCGTCGGCGCAGGCGCTGATCCTGTTTCTGATCATTTTCCTGTGGGCGCCGCCGCATTTCTGGGCGCTGGCGCTGTACCGCACCGAGGACTATAAAAAATCCG
>NZ_JBTRXV010000181.1:0-3569 GCF_054608695.1 Thiomonas sp. | reverse complement strand
ATGCGGCACCACCGTGATCGCGCCGATGTGATCACTTTCGACTACAAGTCCTTTCTGCGCGCCGGTCCATCGTGGTTGCGTAACCTGGTGCTGGTGCTGGAGTGGGCCTACATCCCTGCGGTAGAATTTATCATGCGGATTTATGTGATGCTGCTGCCCTTCATCGATTTAGAGCACGCGGCGGCCAGGAAGCGCATCATTGCGGTGCTGGTATTGCGCCTGTTGTTTTTTGCCACGCTGGCTTGGGTGTCGTGGAAGGCGCTAGTGCTGTATTTTGTCGCCTATGTGATTTTCATCACTGCACTGCGCTTCGCCGATGCTTACCAGCATACTTACGACGCCTTCGCCATTTTGGCGGCAGGCGGTATTCCCGACAACAAAATACGTGATCGTGCCTACGAGCAGAACAATACCTATTCTAATCTGGTTTCGGTGCGTCACCCATTACTCAATCTGCTGCTACTCAACTTTTCATACCACAACGCCCATCATGAAAAGCCCACGGTGCCTTGGTACCGCCTGCCATCTTTGCATCATGAACTATATGGGGATGATGGCGAGCAGGTCATTCCGATGTCATGCTTGCTTTCCGGATTCCATAAACACCGAGTGAACCGCATCCTTAGCGATGACTATGGCGTGGTGACCTCGGGGCCAAACAAGGCCAATGGTTTCTATGGTGCAATTGGGGTTTCCTTTTTGACTGCGGTATAGCTGGAATAAAAATAACCATGCAAATCAATTTTGCCGGGAAAACTGCACTGGTGGCCGGAGCGGCCAGTGACATTGGCCGTACAATTGCTTGGGAAACGACATTAGCCGGAGCCGCTGCGGCAATCAACGCTTTGCCTCAGGCAACCGCATGACCCAGGTTCTCAGGATGTGGCCGCTGCTCACCGCCACCCACCGTTACGACAAATCCCTCTCTACCCGCCATCGCGGTCAGGGCCAGGTCATAGAGGCGCCGATCCTCGCCTATCTGATTGAGACTGCGCACGGGCGTATCCTCTACGATGTCGGCTGCGACTACGGCAAGATTGCCGACCAGCGGCAGCGGGCCCGCTACTACGATCCCGAAACCTTCGCCTTCGGGGCCCCCGATATGCGCGAAGACCAGCGCCTGCCGCATCACTTGGCGCGCTTGGGTTTGACCTTGGCCGACGTGGACCTGGTGTTTCTCGGCCATCTGCATTTCGACCATGCCGGCGGATTGTGCGAGCTGTGCGGCGCCGAGGTCCATGTCCAAAGCGACGAACTCGACGCCGCGCGCAGCGGATTAGACCCGGCGTACTTTCCCGATGACTTTGCCGGCGACCATCGCTGGAAGGTGATGAGCGGGGAATATGAGCTGGTACCCGGGGTGCGCGCGGTGTCCAGCCCCGGCCATACCGCCGGGCATATGTCGCTGTGGGTTGAACTGCCTCAGGGGGCGCCGGTCATCCTTTGTGGCGACGCCGCTGATCTCGAGGAAAACCTGCGCGACGAGATCGCGCCGGGGATCTGCTGGCAGGACCGCGAAGAACAGGCCTTAGCGAGTATCCGCAAGCTGAAGCACCTGGCTGCACGGGAAAAGGCCCAGCTCTGGCCCAACCATGACCTGGCCTTTTGGCGGGCCCTGCGCCGATTTCCAGAGTTCCACCACTGATGAACCTAAAAACGGCAGTTGGCGGATTCAGGATGAATAGCGCCGTACCTGCTATCTACCAGGGATTGTGGCGGCGCAGGCTGCTCACTACGCCGATTCTCCATGACGACACCACTCTGGTATTCTGGCTGCAGACCGCCTCCTGGCATGCCGACCTGCGCATACCCGCCGACCGGCCCGATTTTTCAGGCTGCGTCACACTGAGCGATTGTAGTCGTGCGCAATTGCTGGCGCTGCTGGGCCAAGAGGGATTTGCGGGCGTGACGTTGATCGACGGCGATACCTGCGAGTGGCAACGCTGTGTAGACTACCGCCCCACAGGTCTGCGCGATCTCGGCCGCATGGTGTTTTCCTCCACGGCCGATACCATCGAAGAATACGGCGTTGAGGCTGAGTACACCGAGCGCTGGGAGCGTGTGGCGGAAGGGGAAGGTTCGGTTGATGTCTGCTGGTCGACGGCTGCTCGGGCGCAGATCCTGTGGTTGAGAGCGGGGCGGCGCTTCATGCGGGTGCGCGACCGTCCTCTAGCCGAGGCAGGGAGCCGCAAATACTGGTACCGACTGCATGAGGGCACGGCTAGCGATGACGATTTGCGCCGGCTGGCCGATTGCGAGATTTCCTTTGGCGAAATTGCCGGGCAGGCCGGCTGTATCCTGCATTCCACCCTACCTTGGCTGGAAGGCCAGCGTCTGACCCTGCCCATCGAGATGCTGGCCCCTCAGACCTGCAGTGAACGCAAATAAGCACGCCAGCCGCCGAATCTGGTGATATCGCTGGCGCTGGCGATGCCAATACCTTCGCATAGGAAACCGCTGACCGCGCTGCCGTCGGCCAATTCGACGGTACCAATGCCCAGTGGTGCGGGGATGCCGGCGACAAAGGATCCGAAGGCTGCGGCGGGCATCTCCCACAGCTCGCAGTCGATCGCCTCACCGCCATGGGCGACGCGGATCAGCCCGGGACGCTTGCCATCTGCCAGGGCGTAAAGCCGATAGCAAGGGGCGGTATTGGTTTCGCCTATCAGCCGGGCACCGCGTGCAGTGAGCTGCTGGTTAAGGGCCAGCCCGCTGAGGTGGGCGCCGACCACCGCGACCCGTACCTGCCCGCTGGGCACTGCTGCGGGCCCGGTTTCCACTGGTGGCGGCATGGTTTCCATAGCGCCCATGGGTGCAGGGTCTGCAAGCTGCCAGTGTTCGGCCAGATGTAGCAGCGGTACGTCCTGATGCGCTGGGGCAAACAGGGTGACGCCGAATGGCAGACCGTCAGCACGGAATCCAGCCGGCACCGCTACTGCGGTGTAATCCAGCAGATTCATGAAATTGGTGTAGTAGCCCAGGTCGGTATTTCTGGCTACGGGTTCGGCCAGCAGTTCGGCGCGGGTAAAGATGGTGCCGGCTGTGGGAGTAATGACGCAATCCACCTGCGGCCAGATGCGGTCGCATTCGCGCTTGAGCTCCCGTAGCCGGTAAAGCGCGGCGAAGGCGTCTGCGGCCAGCGGCTTGGCTCCCCCCAAGGTGATGTCGCGGGTGACTGGGAACAGTGCCTCGGGATTGGCATCAATAAAACTGCGGATGGCCTGGTAACGTTCGGCCACCCAGGGGCCGCCGTAAAGCAGACGAGCGGTTTCCAGAAAGGAGGCGAAGTCGAGCTCGACGCGCTCGCCGCCCAGCGATTCGAGCCGCGCCACCGCAGCGTCGAACAACTGCGCGTATTCGTGGTCGCCAAAGAAGTTGAGGTCCTTCTCTGCTGGCACGCCGAAGCGGAAGCGCGGCGCGTAGCCGAAGTCAAAGCCGTGGGGCTGGGGCGTGCGCGAATAAGGATCACATGGATCCTCGCCCAGCACGGCCGCAAAGACCTCCTGGGCGTCCTGCGCACTCAGGGCGAAGATCGACACGCTGTCCAGGGAACGGCAGGCTGGCACTAC
>NZ_JBTRXV010000180.1:0-3667 GCF_054608695.1 Thiomonas sp. | reverse complement strand
AGCGCCTGGTCCCAGGAAATGCTCTGGTACTTGCCGTCCACCAGCTTCATCGGGTAACGCAGGCGGTGGTCGCCACGGCCGTGGTCGCGCAATGCGGCACCCTTGGCGCAATGCGCGCCCAGATTGATGGGCGACTCGAACACCGGATTCTGTCGCACCCAGACACCGTTCTCCACCATCGCGTCGGAGGCACAGCCGACCGAGCAATGGGTGCAGACCGTGCGCCGCGTGACCACGCCCTTGCTGCCTGGCGCGCCGGGGGCCAGGGTGCCGGCGGCATCGGCCTTCTGCACCAGGCGCAACTGCGAGCCGATCAAGCCGGCGCCGACGCCGAGCCCCAGACCGAGGCCGGAGCGGCGCAGGAATGCGCGGCGATCGACTGTGGGCAAGGCATGCGTCAAGCCACGCTTGAGCTGCGCGATCCAGGGGCTGGGCGAGACCTGCGATGGATCCTTGGCCTGCACATCGGATGACTGACGCTTGAGCAACATGAGGTGACTCCTGGACATGGCGGCCCACTTCAGGGGCGAGACTTCTCAAGGAAGAGCTTGATCGCAGCAATCAGGCGGCGGCATGTGGCAGCGCGAGGGCAACCGCATCACATCGATTCAATACCTGGCCGTGCGGTAATAGCTGCGGATGTTGCCGGTGAGGCGATAGCCGGCTGCGCTTGGGAGCGTTGAGTCTGCGTCCTGACCCTTGGCTGGCACGAGGCGCGCCGCTTCGGCAGCCTTCACGGTTGCGCCGTAGGCAAGGGCCGCACCACCTGCCGCGACCGTCACGGCACCAAGGCCGCGCAAGATGGAACGTCGCCCGGTGGCCTGGTGTTTGGGCGACTTGGGCTTGCTGGTTGGCTGCATCGTGAGTCTCCTGAAATGAACGTCGGTCAATCCAGATGCTTTGAGCTTGCAATCAATGTGCGCGCCCGATGAGGGGCTTTCAAGCAGAAAAACTTGTCGCAAACAGCCCTATTCCAAGCCGGGGAACGCGCCCAAAATGGCCCGTGCGAAGCGGGCCGTACTGCGAGGTTCATGCGAGTCTTGTGGCTTCTTTTCAGTGCTTTCAGTCGTGCGCGTAAATGTCGCGGTCCTTGGTCTCCGGCAGGAAGAACAGGCCGATGACGAAGGTTGCGCTGGCGACGATGATGGGATACCACAGGCCGTAGTAGATATTGCCGTTCTGCGCCACCAGGGCGAAGGCGATGGTGGGCAGCAGGCCGCCGAACCAGCCGTTGCCGATGTGATACGGCAAGCTCATCGAGGTGTAGCGGATGCGGGTGGGGAACAGCTCCACCAGGGCCGCAGCGATGGGGCCGTAGACCATGGTGACGTAGATCACCAGCAGCACCAGGATGGCGGTGACCATGGGCTTGTTGATCTTCGCCGGGTCGGCCTTGGCCGGGTAGCCCGCAGCCTTGATGGCTGCGCCGATGTCCTTCTTCAGCGCCGTCTCTTTCTCCTTGAACTCAGGCCCGGGCATGCCCTTGCCGTTGAAGGTCGGAATGACCTGGCTGCCCACCTGGATTTGCGCCACGCCAGTGCCGGCCACGTTGGTGTAGTTCACCGAAGAGGCTGCCAGCATCTGCTTGGCGATGTCGCACGAGCTGGTGAACTTGGCCGTGCCGGTGGGGTTGAACTGGAACGAGCACTCGGCCGGGTCGGCCACCAGGGTCACGGGAGTCTTGGCGAGGGCCTTGGCCAGGTCGGGGTTGGCGGCGTCGGTCAGCGCGTGGAACAGCGGGAAATAGGTCAGCGCAGCCAGCAGGCAACCGGCAAGAATGATGGGCTTGCGGCCGATCTTGTCCGACAGCCAACCAAAGAGCAGGAAGAAAGGCGTGCCGATGAGCAAGGACAGGCCGATGAGCAGATTGGCGGTGATGCCATCCACCTTGAGGGTTTGCGTCAGGAAAAACAGCGCGTAGAACTGCCCCGCGTACCACACCACCGCCTGCCCGGCCACCAGGCCCAGCAAGGCGAGGATGACGTACTTGAGGTTGCCCCATTTGCCGAACGATTCGGTCAGCGGCGCCTTGGAGGTCTTGCCCTCTTGCTTCATGCGCACGAAAGCGGGCGACTCGTTGAGCTTGAGGCGGATCCACACCGAGATGCCCAGCAGGAAGATGGAAACCAGAAAGGGCACGCGCCAGCCCCAGTCGTTGAATGCGTCCTCGCCCAGCGTGGTGCGCAAACCGAGGATGACCAGCAGCGAGAGGAACAGCCCGAGCGTTGCCGTGGTCTGGATCCACGAGGTGTAGGCGCCGCGCTTGCCGCGCGGTGCATGCTCGGCCACATAGGTGGCGGCACCGCCATACTCACCGCCCAGCGCCAGGCCCTGCAGCAGGCGCAGGGCGATGAGGATGACGGGAGCGGCCACGCCGATGGCGGCGTAGCTGGGCAACAGACCCACGATGAAGGTGGCCATGCCCATGATCAGGATGGTGATCAGGAAGGTGTACTTGCGCCCGATCATGTCGCCGAGCCGCCCGAACAGGAGTGCGCCGAAGGGCCGCACGATGAAGCCGGCGGCGAACGCCAGCAGGGCGAAGATGAAGGCCGATCCGGGGTCGAGGCCGGCGAAGAACTTCTTCGCGATGATGGCGGCCAGCGAACCGTAAAGATAAAAGTCGTACCACTCGAACACGGTGCCGAGCGACGAGGCAAAGATGACCTTGCGCTCCTCGCCGGACATTGGACGCGGTGCGGCGTCCAGGGTGACTGCAGCCATCGAACTGTCTCCTCATTCTGTTGGCGTTCGTGCAAGACCAAGACGCACGAATCGCATGGATTTGGGGTGGCTCGCAGCCGGCCTCCATTCGTAACACGACATGCGCTGATGTTACGAAGTGTGAGGATTGTTGAGGTGGCATCTGACCGCTTGCTGACAGCGAGGCGCCAAAAACATCCGGGGATTCCCGGAGTCAACCCCGGGCTCGACACGGCGCAAAGCCCTGCTCGCCGGAGCGCCGGGATGTTGCGCCGAGCCGGCGGACAGCCGCGCCATGGGGCAACGCTCGACCCCGCTCGCCAGCCTCGAACCCGCGTCAAACGCCCCAGACGATGGGCTTGTCGGCATCGAGGCTGCGCTTGAGCAGTTGGATGAAGGGCCAGGCACGCTGATGTAGCGTGATGGGCTGGGCGCCGCCGGGAGCGGTCGCAGCGGGCTCAACCGCGGTAGCCGTGCTCGGGTCGGCCTGGCCCTCCGCCGCCACGGCGGCTTCCAGCTTGGCGATGGCCTGCGCCATCTCGCCAGGCTCGATGATGCCCTGCGGCCCGGCTGGTTTGCCGATGATGGCCAGGATGCGCTCGGCTGGCCCCTGATTCATGAACAGATCGGAGTCGGCTTGGGACTTGAATTTGTAGAGCATGATGGCTGGAATGGGAAGTGGGTGGAAAACCCGTTGCCGGGGCGAGGTGCGGTGCGCCAGCAAACCGTCCCGACGCCAACGCTCAAACCGTTTTGCGACTTTGCAGGCGCTGGGGACCGAGGGGTGTCTGTGTCTTTGGCTTGGCCTGGTTGGCAGCTTGCGTGTAAATGTACTCACGATTGAACGGATATTCACTTTGCGCCGCGCGCAGCGTGGTGGCGGGCTCCTGGCGGGCCTCCACCACGCCATCGGGATGCGAGCCCAGCACCTGGAACAGCGAGATCCAGCCCTGCTCGAAGCCCA
>NZ_JBTRXV010000179.1:0-3728 GCF_054608695.1 Thiomonas sp. | reverse complement strand
TGGTTTGAACTGTCGGCGCGACTGTTTCAAAAGCCCTTCGAAATACTTCCGACCGCACATCGATGCAGAATGCGGCCTGTACAGACGGCCGGACAGGGGCGGAAGTCTTTGCCAATGCTTGCCGGGTGGGATGGGCAAGTTCTGCGATGATTTTTTTCTGATAGCTCAGTTCAAAGGCCGTTTGCAGGGCAAAGTCCATTTGCGTATGAGCTTGCGTGCTGGATACTGGGGCTTGCCGCATAGCTTTCACTGCATGCCGCCATGCGGTTCCCAGCTCCGGGGTCTGCCGCGCATTTAACAGGATCACTTCCCAGGCAAGCCGGATGGCGAGCAGATCGACGATGGAATCCTCATTCCCTCCAACTAATTCCTGTTCCCATCGAAGGTAACGTGTCCAGGATGCCCAGCCACCGATATTCATCAAGGCGGCAAGGAGGTAATCTTCCAGCATATCCGCAGGTATGGCGAGCCTTTGTACCGCCAAAGCAATCGTGTCTGCAGACAGATTAGGCAACGCGGCGACCGCGCTCCTGATACCATGCAAGCCCATCAATCTGGGGCTCAGATCGATTTCGGCATAATGGCGCCATGCATCGTAGAGGGATTCCTTCCGCCAGGGCTCCTGCCAGAAGGCCTGGCCTTGATCGAAATAAGCGGCAGCAAACTGGCTGATTCGTTCTACAACAAATCCGGTCCATTGGGTATTGTCCATATCTCCCAAGACATCCGAAACCAGCGGGATCGGGTTCGGCAGTGTGGAGGTATCGCTGGCGAGGGCCTTTTCCACCTCTGCAGCGTTCATATTGAGACCATGTTGCTTTAGTGCCTGCTCCAGATCGGCTCGAGCAATGCGGCCTGTCGAGATTTGCTCTCGATAGTAACGACGTGGCATGACCAGGGAAGACCTGGCTACCCTGCCAAGCGTCTCGTTGGCCTTTTCGAAATCCTGATCGCGCAGACCAAAATAAGGGCTGACTGCCACGAAGGCGTCGAGCGGCCAGAGTGGAGCGATTCGCTGGCATACCGATTCCACCGTGGCTTTAAGAGAAGCAGAGTCATAAACAGCACCGGCCCTGCTGGTTACATCGGTATCGTTAGTGTCGAAATCCATGGTTCTGGCAAACGGTTTCGAAGAGATGGTTGTCGTGCAGTTCATGATCAGACTCCTTTCGGTTGTGCATATGAAATATCTCGAGTCGGCCAAACCCTTTGCACCAGCCGTGAAAACGGGATATCGACATACAAACCGTTATAGAGATGCACGTAAGCCCTGCGTGCGATTGGGTATTTGGCCAAATTGGGCAAGTTCTGCTGAATCAATAGAATGGCAAAAAACACCAGCATCACCAGCCCGATGAGGGCAAATTGAGCGGGGCCGTTGATCATCCGCACGGCCGGCAAGCTCGTTGCCAGCATGAAATGAAATGCGGCATGCAGGCTGAAATAAGCGGTACAGACCAGAGCACTGAGGACGGCCGCACGTGCGATGAATGCAGCCCCCATGCCTGCCTTGAAAGACTGGAGTAGTAACTGGGTCATGGCTACCGCCAGGATTACGCCTAACGCCAGGAGTGCAGGTTGGCGCTCCGGAGCCACGCCAAATGCAGCACCGATGCCGATTGTCATTAGACCCGCGAAGGCAAGCACGACGATCCACTGCCAGAATGTTGGTGTGGATTGGGCGGGGTGCACGACTGGCGCGCGAAAGATATCAACGCTACTACCTGAAGACAAAAAGGCATGCGCTTTGTATAAAGAGTGCGTTACCAAGTGCAGCATTGCCAGGCTGTATAGCCCAAGACCGCATTCCAGCAGCATGAAGCCCATCTGGGCAGTGGTCGTCCAGGCCAAAAACACTTTGATACTGGTTTGGGTCAGCATGACCAGCCCGGCGGCAGCGATCGTGACCAGCCCGATGATGGCCAGGACGTCGGAGGCCGTGATGGCCTGTGACATGATCGGACTCATGCGAATGATCAGGAAAGCTCCTCCATTGACAATACCCGCATGCAATAGGGCCGACACAGGGGTAGGGGCTTCCATGACCTGGATCAACCAGCCTTGCAAGGGAAATTGGGCCGTTTTAAGTGCTGCGGCCAGTACAATGAGCCCGCTGGCCCATTGGAGTGCGACCGGAAGTGGCCCGGTCATTGCCGCCATGGCATGAAAAACCGCCTCAAACTCCATAGTGTGCAGGGTAGAGCCGATGAGCAATACGGCGATCAGCAGGCTAACCTCGCCCACCCGGCTGACAATGATTTTTTTACGCGCCGCGAGTACAGCACCCGCCCGCTCCGGATAGAACATCAGGAGGTGATGCAAGCAAAGGCTGGTGGTCATCCATGCCAATACGAACATCAGCATGTTGCCGGAAACGATCAACGTCAGGATGGATGCGAGCGTGAGATTGAGCCAGGTATAAAACCGCTTCTGATGTTTTTCGCCCTGGAGATAGTTGCGCGCGTAGCGGGAGACCACGAATCCGACGAAAGAAACCAGGGAGAGCATCACCACCGTTACTGCATTGATATAGATGCTCAGGGCCAACGCCCCTATGTCCCCGGGCAATGCAAAGGAGTATGGGGTTACCGTTAGGGTTTTCCCGCCGACCGCATACAGCAGTGCGGCAAGGACTGCGCAAAGAAAAGACAACCCAGCTGCACCGTTACTCAGGCGCGCCATCAGCCGGGTATGTTCGCCGGGCAGAACGCTCCCGAAAAGTCCCATCGCCCAAAGTAGCAACGGCACCGCAGAGATGAGCATAAGAATGATCAAATTCAGGTTTGATGGCATGACAATCTCCCAAAAGGCTCCTATAAACCGATACGTGATCCAGCAAGGAGAACCCTCCACTGTGGATCTTTTTTGTCTGCCCCCTCAGGGAGAAACGACATCCCGGGGGCAGTTATGAGTTGCACATAAAGAAAAAACGAACAGAGAGAGCAGTTGTATCGGGACATATGCATGGTGAAGCCTTCTCAATTGGATTCATTAACACACAGATGAGCAATGGCAGAGTGTATTGTGATGCCACCGTTACTTTAATAAAAGTAAAATATATTTATTGTTTTATTTTATAAATATTTATCATATGATGATGGTTTGTTGACCGCTGCTTGGTTCTTGATCTCCACAGCATCGCGACGGCTCGGGCGCTCGTCTAGGCGGGAGTGCTTGAAGCGGCGCTCGGTCAGACGCGAGCGGCGCCGGCCGAGTTTGTCTTGCTGCATGACGGCGAAGGTCTCCAGGAAAGGCTCCTGGGTGCTCTGCGCCTGCATCACACGCGTGCTCAAGGTGTCGGTGTCGGCGATGCCGGAGAGGCGCAGCTCGCGCAGGGCGCGTTCGATCTCATTGAGGGTCATGCTGGGGGCTCCTGTGGGTGGTGGTGGAATCAGTGCGGGCCTGCGCAGCGGCGCGGGCGAAGATCTCGGCGTAGTCGTCGGCGGAGCGGATCAGCGGGTGTTCCTGGGTCAAGGTCAGCTCGCCTTGACGCGGTGCGGCGGTGCGGCGGTGTCGATGGTGGCGAGCGCATCAGCGACGAGCTTCTCGGTCAGGGCCTTGGTGTGGCGGTAGCTGTGCAGTCCGTCGGCCAGGGTCTGGGCCCAGATTGACGACCCCGGCGTGCAGGAGTGCCGAGACCGGCGTGGGAGCTTCCATGACTTGAATCAGCCAGCCATGTGCAGGTATCTGCGCTGTTTTCAGCGCCACACCGAGCACGAGCAAGACTG
>NZ_JBTRXV010000178.1:0-3774 GCF_054608695.1 Thiomonas sp. | reverse complement strand
TGAATATGCCGTTCGCCCTGACGGTCACCCGGCCCAGGTAACTGCCCTTGTTCTTCCCAGCCGGTACCTTCGCTTGGACTATGTCCCATGTCTGAAAGCCGAAAAGGCGCTTTTCCCTCGTTTTGTATGCACGCGGAAAACCGTACCGCGTCAAGATTGTCCGTTGATATCTGCCGCGCCCCGCGGCCTTTATGCGTAGGACTGGATGTTTTCGCCAGCCAAAAACGGCGTCCACATGCCCCACGCAAGCCGCGTCGTGGCAATGACTTTTCGGGATCCCGAAACGCTCTCTGTTCCATTTTGTCCTGCCGCCGCTGGCCGACTCCACGGGCAACCCTGTTCCCGCCAGCCGTTGCCATAGCGCCCATCGGGTGCTGTTGACCGCAGCCGCGCCGCGCAAAGGCGCCTTGCGGTGTGCCTCGATTCGAGCCAGGCGTCGTGGATCATCGGCAAGAAAGTCACGCGCGTCCCGATTGCCTTTCTTCTGGTTGCAGGGGATGCAGGCCAAGGTGCGGTTACTGACCCGATCGCTGCCGCCCAGGCTGCGGGGTTGGATGTGGTCGATCTCCAAAGGAACATTCTCCGCGTCGCAGTAGGCGCATCGCTTGCCCCACTTTTCCAGCAGATATTCCCGGATCTCGTAGCCGGCCAATGGACCTTTCTGATACTCGACGCCGCGAATTTCCGGGTTCTCCATGGCTTGCATATCGAATCGGACCACCTCCTGCGATAGCGCTTGGACCGGCGCCCAGCGGCGAATTCTCTCCACCCACGTCATTGTCGTTTCCACGCGATGCCGCAGAGATGGGGGGAGCCAGTCGGCGGGGCGGGTGCGATTGGCGTATCTCGGGGCGCGGTAGCGGAGCTTGCCGCGCCGGGATCGGCGATGCTCATTCCGCTGTTTCAGCGCCTTGTGGATAGTCTCTCTGCGGTGAATAAGCTCCATAAGCATGAGCACGATCGCCACATGGCGGCTCTCATCTTCGGCCATTATTTCCTTCTCGCGCACCAGGGCCAGTCCCGTCGTCTTGTCGCCGGGATCCATCTTGAGTCGCAGCGGCTGGGTTTCACCGCCAACCCGGTCTTTAAGCCGAATAACGAATGGGCGGATCCTATGCACCACCGCCCGGCCACGTTCCAACAGCAGCCAGGCGCGTTTCTCCGAGCACGGCATCAGCGGCTTCTTCCTTTTGTCGAGCACGAATACTGCCATCACTGCCTCCTTCTGGCCCTTACGGGCCCTGTAACGCGGGCCTTGCGGCCCGTCTCCCCTCGGGAATGTCTGCAACCGGCTCCACCTTTTGGGTGCGGCGGAAACCTTCGGCGCTTTGCCTTTCGCCAGCATGATCTCCGCCTTGCGGGGCGGCGGACTGAGGAAGCATCCGCCGGTGCGTCTCGACGACCTGTTGCAAACGTAGCCGACTGGTTACGGCTTTCCCTGGCCGCCCAAAGGGCTTTGAAGCCCTTGCTCCTTGAGGGAACGGCGAGCGGCACCAGAACTGTTGCATACCCTATTCCCCCGCGAGGCGAAATATTTCGCCGGAGTGGCGGATGCTGTCTCGCCCAATCCCAAAAAATTTCGCCTCCGGGGGGAATAGGGGTGAGGAGGCAATTCGGCTTTCTCGACATCGACAAGGAGTCGGTCATGAAAGATGAAATGGGAACGATCAAGTGGTTGTGGTTTGAATTCCGGCGGAGCCCGGCGGGGCACATCCTGCTGTCGCTGCTGGCGTCGCCCTGGACCTGGGTGGCGATCGCGGGCATGTGGCTTGGATCCAAGGTCGGGGGATGGCTGTGAAGGGCGGCCCTCTGCCCATTTTCTTGTTGCTGATCACGGGCCTGCTGGCCGTCTGGCTGTTCATTCAGTCGAACAAGGAGAACCAGGCGCAGCAAACCGCCATGGAGGCCTCGCAGCGGTGCTCCGGGGCGCGGTTCGATGCGACCTATGACCGCAGCCTGGGGAGTGAAAGCGCCCAGCGAAAGGCCTTGGACGCGGCGCGGATCGCCCGCGTCTGCGGCGAAGCGCAAAAGCAGCGCCGGAACCTCCAGTCCGTGCAGCAAAACACCGGGGCCGCCCAGGCCAAGGTGGCGTCCTCAATCCTGAAGTGAAATCTTGATAAAGGAGTAATGCAATGAAAAAGCTGATTATCGTGTCCATCGTCGCCGCCATCGCGTCGTCCGGCCTCGCCGTGGCGGGAACATGCGGAAACCTGGAAAACCTCTCGTATCGATCCACCTTGCCGGCAGGGAAACTCCTCAGGTTTGCGGCCAAGCCCGACCCCAAGGCGCCGTTTTTCGCGCTTGAACCGATCGGATATTGGGTGGAGAAGTGCAAGATTCTCAACCATAAGCGGCAATACTGCGCTTATTCCGGCGCCGGCGTGATCCGTTATCCCAAGAACTCCGCCCAGATCGAGGCGATGCGGAAATATGGGGTGACGAGCGAGATCATGAACGCCGATTGCCACCTTCACCAGGGGCTGATGGCGTGCGACACGGCATACACCTACCCGGTTCCCGCCGCGTTGGCGCCGCACGTTTGGCCACGGCGGCGCACGACGAACTACGGCGTTCCGCCGATGCGCCTTGAGCCCGCGTATGCGTTCGTCCCGGAAGGCACCTGGACAAACTCCGAAAGCCGCCTGGGCGGCGCCGTGGTGCGCACGGACAAGGGCCACGCCTTGTTCAGGTTCCCCAGCGCGAAAATGGCGCGGGTGCGGAAACGTTGGCTGAAATATGGGGCGCAATCCTTTGTCTTGAGCCGGGATTGCAAAGTCATGAGCGGCCACAGGCGAACGCTGGCGTGCCAGGTCAACGTCGGCCTGGTGGACTCTTTGGACGTCAAGAAATCAGGAGGTTCTCATGGATAAGCCGATATTCGCGTATTCCGTCCTGGCCGCCGCCTGCGTGGCGGCTCTGGCCGGGTGCAGCAAGAGCACGGTGGGCAGCGGCTCGGAGAACACGAACGGCACCGAGCAGTCGTCGAGCGTCGAGAAGAAGATGGACGTGAACACTCAGCGGCAGGCGGCCCTGGAGATCAAGGAGCCGGCGGTGCCGATCCTGGTCTCCGCCCTGCGGCGGAGCGTCGATGCAGGGAAACCGCGCGGCGCCGTGCTGAATCCCGACCTGGGCTGGGCCATCGTGGACGGCACCGCCGCCGCGAAAATGGGCCTCGCCCCGTTGAAGAAAAGCGCCGTGCTGGTCGGGTATCCCTACGCCTTTTCCGCCATCCCGTGCCTCAATGAAAAATTCGCCGTCGCGAAGTTGAAGAGGGAGGCCGCCGGAGGCGGGGCGGACACGGGGATCGCGAAGGCCGAGTTGGCGGCGTACCGGCGCAATCCCCAATCCTTGTGTATCCACTATGCCGCCGGCGTGGCCGCAGTCTTTGGGGCGGCCATGCCGATCATGGGGTGGAGGGATGGGTTCAACGAGCCCAAGGACGACAATTTCGCGCATGGGCTCGCCGAGACGGCGCAGTTCTCCAATCTCCTCCTGACCAGGCTGTATTACTCCCTGCCCAAAACCGCCTTGTTGGGACAGCGAGAGGCGCGGATCCAGATCGTGAAGGCCTTTTATGAAATCCCATCCTACGCTCTGGCCCGGATGTGGAATCGGGCGAAGGCGACGGTCGTCGGCCAGGGGGTGATCATCAACGGGTCTGGATCGATCCCCGACGGCGGCGCGATGGGCTTCAGGATCGGCGGCGCTACCTACGTCGGCGGCCCGTCCGGTCTGAGCGTCACCCAGGACGGCGTGAAATGGCTGGGCGACGGC
>NZ_JBTRXV010000177.1:0-3830 GCF_054608695.1 Thiomonas sp. | reverse complement strand
TGCAACCCTGCCGGGTGCAACCCTCGCGGGCCAGTCCATGATGGCGGAAATTTGTTACGACCAGTTGCTGCCGTTTAGCTGGCTGGAGGTCGCGCTATACCGTCCAGACACCGTTCTGCTCACAAGCAACGTGTGGTGGGCGAAAGGTACGGGCGCACCGCAGATTCAGCGGGCCAGCGCGTGGGCATGGTCCCGATTGTCGGGGAGTACAGACATAGAGGCGGAAAATTCATGATACACACACAAGGGGACGCAAAAATGGAAGCAACAACATCTAGCATGCAGGCCAAATGGAAAGCTCTAAACTACATAGGGCTTGTTGGTCAGAACCGGGACTTCTCATCGGGTATGCCTATCAGGTTATACCGAGTGATGATCAATGTCATAGGGGTAGGGGTGCTTTCGTTCCTCTTTTTTGGACCCCTCCTGCGGGTGGTCGGTGTCCCGCTGGGGGGGGTGTTTTTCTGGCTCGCAGGGTTTCCGACAGTAATAACCGCTATTTATTCCTTGAGTACATGGTCTTCTGTGGCTCCCAGCTACGATGAAGAGCTGCTTGCCCGGCTCACCAGTTATGACCCCGTGGATAAGTGCGCGTATCAAAAACTACAGCAGCGGGTGCTGCAGGGTGCCGACGGGGTGGACAGTGACGATCTACACGACTGGTTATGTGCTGAGGGTGACGCCTTGCGGCGTATTCGGCAGCAAGGCGATCCGGCGGTGTTCGCTTTTGTGCGCAAGGGGGTTGGGAATGATAATTTGCCCAATCTGTAAGAGCCAAGGAACACTGCGCCGCGGGCATGTATCGGCGGGGGCATCAGGATACACGGCCACAACGCCGGACGCGCGCTACTTCGCGATCTGCAATCGCTGCAGGTCGCAATTTTCCGTGCCGCCGCACGAGTATTTCCAGTTGTACAGCCGACAATCTGAGCGCCGGGGGCTTTCGGCATGAAATCAGACACCAGCGTATCCGGGCAGTCCTTCAAGGCGAAAAAGCCGCGCTTTGAGGACGACGCCCTTTCCATTCGCCGCCCGCGCGCGTCGAAGGTTTTTGACCGGGTGCAGCGGGAAAAGGGCGGCTCCAAAGGCGGCGGACACAAAAAGTCGCCGATCAGTCACCACCATCCCGTGCGCCCATCCCCAAGGGGCCTCGCTCTGCGAACCGCTTCCCGGCGTTGCATGGTGAAGGTGAACTACGTGGCGAACAAAAAGGCCGGACAGTGGGCCGCGCACGGGCGGTATCTGGAAAGAGAAGGCGCCCAGAAAGAGGGTGAAGTCGGCAAAGGCTTCAACGCGGCTGGTGATGAAGTGTCCTTATCTTCCGAGATGCACAAATGGCAAATGGAAGGCGACCAGCGGCTGTTCAAGATCGTCGTTTCCCCGGAAGACGGCGACCGTCTGCAAATGAAGGAATACACCCGCGAGTTCATGGCCCGCCTTGGACAGCACATGGGGAAGGACTTGGAATGGGTGGCCATCGACCACTACAACACGGGTCATCCCCACACGCATGTGGTCTTGCGCGGCAAGGACAACCTGCAGATTGCCCCGGACCTCATCCGCAACGGCATGCGGAAGATTGCTGAAGAGATCGCCACGGAACGGTTGGGCTACAAGTCCGAACTGGAGATACAGAAATCAAAAGAGAAGGAAGTCGACGCCCGGCAGTTCACGGGCATCGACCGGGATATTCAGGACCGGCAAGTGAAAGGCATGGAACCGGATCTGACCTACGTCACGGAAGACCGCCTGACCCCAGAGGCGAAGCACTCTGACTTCGTGGCCCAGCGGCTGCGGATTCGCCGTCTGGAGACCCTGGAAAAGCTGGGGGTGGCGGAAAAGGTGGGTGCCATGACCTGGGCGATGGATCCGGGTTGGGACAAGGCCCTGAAGGACTTGCAGGTGCTGCAGCGGCGCACGGCGATGGTGGCCCAGGGCAGGGCGCTGATGACCGACCCCCGCTGTCCGCCCGTCGTCACCAAAATCCAGCCCGGCGATCACCTGGTGGGCAGGGTGTTGGGCACGGGGCTGGATGAGCAGTACGACCGCAGCTACATACTCATCGAAGGTACGGACAGCCGGGTGCATATCGTGTACCAGAGCGCCGCCATGGAAAAACAGCGGGCGGACCAGAAGCTGCAGCCGCGCAGTCTGGTTTCCGTGACGGGTAAATCCTTTGAGAAGGGTCCTGCGGACGGCATGCTCGGCAAGACCGTCCATTACACGAAAGTCACCGAGTATGACCTGTCCATTCCCGACCAGCACTTCAAATCCGTAAAGATCCCGGAACAGGCGCTGGACGACGCGCTGGACGCCGGGGTACAGCCGGACGCCAATGCCGTGACTGGCTTTCAGGCGGTGTGGCACCGGCAACTGCTGGATCGGCAGATCGCCCTGCAGGCGGCAGTCTTGCAGAAGAAGCTGCAGCAGGAAAAGAAGGCGGCTCTGGAAAAAAGTGCCTTGGGTGCCAAAAGGGGATCTGCGTTGAATAAGGGTAAGGGTATCGACTGACGCTATCCCATTACCCCGCCCGCTATACCCAGACAGGAATCTTTTTAGCAGGGATAAACGCAACATGACAAAACCTGTATTTGCCAACGTGAAACTCGTCGGCCCCTACGCCGAGCGCATCGAGCGGGAAGCGTCCGAGCGGCGCGTGTCCAAGGCGGCACTCATCACCGACTACGCCCTGCGTGGGTTATCGGCAACGGAAAACGGTCACACGGAACTGGACGGCTTTGAAAAGCGGATTGCTGCAACCGTGCTGGCCGCCCGCGGCGACGTGGAAGCGGTGCAGGCGGAACTGGATACCGTTGCGGCCATGCTTGACCTGTTCGTCAAGATGATGCTGATTCACCTGCCGGAACCGGCGGGGGACGAAAGCGAAGCGGTGCAATCCTCAGCGTTGACCCGCTACGACAAGTTCATCAAGCAGGTGGCGCACGGCGGATTCGACGGCGACCGGCCCCGCGCCATCGCCAAGATTGCGGCGCTGCTGACCAAAAAGCTGCAAGAGGATTAAGCAATGGCAGACATGGACAAGGCGCAGCAGGAACGGCATGACCGGCTCATCGAGCAGATGCGCCGGATTCTGGGTTCCGAGATCTGCGCGGTGTTTAACGACCCCGCCGCCGTGGAGATCATGCTGAACGACGACGGGCGGGTGCTGGTGGAAAGGCACGGCGCGGGAATCGCTGAACTCACAACGCTGCCCACGTCCAAGACGCTGAACTTCCTGGGCCTCATGGCGGACTTCCGGGGCACCACGGTGTCCCGTGAAAAGCCCATCGTCGAGGTGGCGATGCCGGACGAATTTTTGCGCGCCCGCTTCGCAGGGGCTATTCCGCCACTGATGCCGCAGCCGACGTTCGCTATTCGGTTGCCTGCGCGATCCGTGTACACGCTGGAAGACTACCGTGACAGCGGCATCCTGACGGTCGAGCAGTACGACCGGATCATCCGGGCGGTGACGGACCGGAAAAACATACTGGTAAGTGGGGGGACGGGGTGTTTTGCCAAGGGGCACCCTATCCTGATGCTGGATGGAAGCATCAAGGCGGTCGAGGATGTTGTGGTGGGCGACAAGGTTATGGGACCGGACGGCAAAGAACGTGTGGTGAAAGACGCGCATGGCGGGTCTGAGGAAATGGTCCGGGTAATTCCCGCCGAAGGTCCGCATTTCGATGTGAACGTGGGGCACTCCCTGGCGCTGATATTGCCGCCCTACCATTATCTGGATGTTTTCCGGTACACAGCGGACCGCTGGCTCAGTGCATCGGATGCTTTCAAAGCGGCGGCCCGCCTGGTTCGCGTCACATCAGGCACCGCCC
>NZ_JBTRXV010000176.1:0-3898 GCF_054608695.1 Thiomonas sp. | reverse complement strand
CCTAGATCATGAAACTGCGTGGAATCCATCCCCCAACGCTGGGTTCGCGCAACCCTCACCAAGTGCCGTGCACGCCCCAATACAGGATGAAGACCGCCACCAGCGTGGACACTGCCCAGGCCCAAGGAGGCATCATGAACCACAGCCGTTCAGCCATGCCGCTCGGGGAGGCGTTGCCAGGCTCGCCACGCACGGCGTTTTCGAATCGGCTGAAAAAATCCTCGATCAGCCCCCGGACGCGGAGCGGAGAGGAGAGGAGAGGAGAGGAGAGGAGAGGAGAGAGCCTAGCTGGCGCCGCCGACGAACTCATAATTAGCCATTGTGGGGGGGCATCGCAGACTCTCGCCGCCGCATAGAACGCTGGTCATCGATTCACCGCCCACACTACCTGCATCCCGGTGAGCCTGACCCAAGCCTTGGTGCTGGCTTCCTGAATCCCCGGCGCTGAGCTGCCCGGCGGCGCCCACCAGGCGTTGGACATTGCCAAAATGACGCCCGGTTTCTGCCACATGGCTTCCAGCCATGTCCAGGGCTGCACCTGCTCCACGCATAGCGCGGCCCAGACGCGATTTCCATCTAGATTAAAGGTGCGCTGTACCCATGCCGGTCGCAGTGTGTCCTTCTTCCAGGGCTGCCAGTCGCCGCCCAGCAGTAGCCCGGCCGCCTTGGCCAACGGCATTGGGATGGTCCATCTATGGGTGACGGTGATGACAGCATCGCTTCTCCCGACTTGAGCCCCGACCAGCCAGATCTGCCCGGCTGGCACGGCCTGGGCAAATTGCTGGCGTGTACCAGGCAGCCAATTCTCCAGAACGGCCTCCGGGAAAATCACAACACTGGCGCCTTTTCCCTGGGCCAGCCCAGCGTCCACGATGGACTGGTTGTTCTGGATGGCGCGGAGGATGTTTCCCTTGCTGGGGATGACATGGGTCTGGACGCCAACCCAGCCCGGCGGCGTAGACGCCGGCGACGCGAGCAGGTTCGCGCCGATTGCCACGATCACCGCGAACAGCAACATCGACCAGGATGCGTCGGCGAACAGGCCGGGGCGCCCTTGGCCAGCCAGCACAGACAGCGCTGAGTGCATGGCGAGCATGGAGCCGACGGCCAGCGCGAGGCCTATCCAGCCCATGCCAGGAAACAGCATGCCGGCGGCATTGAGGGGCGAGAGCCAGCCGACAACGCCCAGCGGCGGCAACGCCGTGGCGGCCAACGCAAAGAGCAGGCCGGGCCAGTGGGCTGCCAGTGCCCACGGCATGGCCAGAGCCAAGCTGCATGCGGACCATGCCAACAGCCCAACCCCTGCGTGTCCAGCTCCCCAGTAGCCGACAACTGCACCGACGATCGGCCAGCAGCCGGTGGCGTAATAGCCCAGAGCGGCCGCGAGGCGCTCGACGGGGTTGCGCCCGGTGGCGACTGCTGCCACAACGAGGATGGAGAGCAGCGGCCCTATTGGATCCGCGCCACCAATGATCCACGCCAGGCCCGGAATGGCGCCAAGGGCGGTGAGCAGTAGCCTGCGCAGCGTTCCAGTTTGGGCAGTTGCACGCTGCCCACCGGCATGGGCACTCATGGCCGCTTGTGTTCAGCGCGACGCGCCGCCCTCGTTTGCTGCGCGCGCAGGTCGTTCAGTTGCTGAGCTTGTGCCGCATTGCTCGCAGCCAGATCGGCAATCTGGCGGGAGTCCTGGATGTACATCTGAGTCCAGAATGCGACGACGGCAAGGCCGACGACAATCGATATAGCGACCCACCCCCATTTGAAGGTCTTGCGCACCCCCTCCTTGAAGGAATCCACAACGTCATAGTGTTGGTGGATTACCGGGGGTGGAACCTGTAGGAACGGCCCCAGGGCCGCGGCCAGTTCTTCGGGATTGATCTGCAGAGCGGGGGCGTTGGCAGGCTGCGTCGATGTCCGTTCAAAGAAGGCGTTCAGAGCATCCTGCAAACTCCTGATCGCTTCACCCATATCGTTACGGACGTCCTCGAGAGCGGTGTCGACATCCTGCAGTCTGCCCCGCAGCAGCGCCAACACATCGGCACGGCCGATGCCGCGGACCCAGTCCCAGGCCAGCCAGACTACCTGTACGGCGTTGGACTCATCGTCAATCACACAGCCGCTCCTGGTCGCGGCACCCAGCAATGCGTGGATTTCCTTCCATTCGGGCTCGGTGGGAACGCGCCCCAACACGTCGATGAAAATCTGCTCGGAGTTGCTGTAGGCCATTTCAGCACCCGAGCTCTTCGATCTTGGCCATGGCCGCGCCGGCGCGCTTCAACCAGGATTCCAGCGCCAGGCGGTAGCCGAACTGCAGACCACGGCCGTCGATCCCGTCTTTCAGAACCTCATGGAAGGGCCGACGGCCGATCATCACCGCCAGCTGATCGTTGAGTTCCGGCAGCTCAGTTTCAATCCAGGCGCCCTCATCGATGAGTTGCTGCTGCAGTTCGTCGGCCGACCAAAGGGCGAATTTGTCCGACTGACCGAAAAACAGGTTCTTGACGATCAGTCCGGCCTCGTACCGGGCGGGCATGTTGCGCAGGCGGTAGTTCAGCGCCCGGATGCTTTCCTGGGTGCGGCTGAGCAGCCAGACCGGAATCGCGTTCGCCTCGCGCAGCACCTCGTTGACGATGTGGATCGAGCCGTCGAAGGCACGGGTGCCGATCTGGGCCGGCATGTTGACGATGATGCGGTAATCGACCTTCTCGGCGGCCGCAGTGAGGGTCGCCACCCGCGTGCCGAAGTCGATCCAGCCGTTCTCGTTCGACAGATCGAGCATGGCCGTCCCCATGATGCCGTTGCCGCTTTTCAAACCACCGTCGCCACACACGTCCGGGTTGGACAGATCGGCGTCATAGACGACGATCCGCGGGCGCTCAGCTTCGGGCTGCGTCAGGTAATGGTGGACCAGCGCACGCGCAGCCAAGCTCTTGCCGACCCCGCCTTTGTCGCCGTCGATGATGAAAGTCTTGAGCATGCTGTTCTCCTTCAGGTGTTGTGTTCGCCGATGAACTTGCGTTTGGCCTCGGGCGGCCCTTCGATTTCCTTGCGCAGCCGATAGTCCTCGTCCGACTCATCCGCGCGCTTGTCCGACCCATCGGCCCATGGCGGCAGATCCGAACTTGTTGCCGTCCGACGCGGGGCATCAGAGATGGATGTCGCTTGGCGCCCTTTGGCAGGTTCCTTCGCCGGGGGCGTGCCCTTGTTCTTGTTCGGCGCAGGCTTGGGTTGTTCAGTCGCTCGGCCCTGCAGCTTCTCCAGCAGCTTCTGCATGGCGAAGTGCAAGTCGGCGCGGGGGATGTTGGGCAGTGATTCGGCCAGCGCGTTTTCCAGGCTGCGGGCCGAAATGCCTGACGCGATGGCATTGCGGATGCCGGCTTCACGCGCGGCAACGGCGCGCGTTGCGAACGAGCGCGAAGACTCCGCCTCCTGTGCAGCCCGGGCGTTGCGCGTGGCGCGGTGCAGAAGCTCGTCGAAGCGCGCCATCCCTTCGAGAGCAGCGTCCCGATCAAACTCTTGCGCCTTGTCGGGCTTGTCTTGTCCTTCCATGAAACCTCCGAGCGGATCCGGATCGGCATCGATCCCATACGTGAATTGCGGCGGAGGTTGCAGGAGGTGCGACAAGGGAACCGCGGAGAACCCCTGCACGGCGCGGATGCAGAACCGTTCGTCGGCGATGCATCGTCGATCGGAACGAGGTTCCCCGCGATCAGCGCGTGGTGGTGTCGGGTGTCGGGCGGAGCCTGACCAGGATGTTGTCGTGCAGGGACCGTGCGCCAGCAGGATCGCTGTACGGACAACTCTTATCCTGCACGGGTTTGACCGCGCGCTCGACGAACGATCACTGATCGAACGTGGTTGAGCGACGATCAAACACCGATCAAAAACGATCAGCGCG
>NZ_JBTRXV010000175.1:0-3932 GCF_054608695.1 Thiomonas sp. | reverse complement strand
TTGTCGGCGTGAATCAGTTCCAAGCGCCAGCCACGACGCCTTACAACACAGGTCTGTCGCCCTACGATCCGGCAAATGCACACCCCGCCCCAGGCTCGCCAGTCATCGGCGCCGGCATGGCACAAAGCAGCTACACAACCAATCTCGCCAATACCGGCTTCATGCATGCCAATGGCGGATACAACGCAGGGGCGTTCTGAGTACCCTCAATCCCCATGAATGAACCCGGTGTGCGCGAAAAACGAAGTCCATGCTGCGCCGCTTTTGCGCCAAAGGTGATCACGCGAATCACGTTTTTTCACGACAAGCGTGACTTGGCCGTGCAGATAGTGGCTACGGCCAATGCCGAACGGGCCCAGCGCGGACTGCCGTTGCAGGAGGTCGCGGCAATGAATGCCACCCTGATCGAATTACTGAGTTCGACCAAGAGCCCCGAAGGCAAGCGCGATCTGGAGATGTACCTGACGACCAAAGGCAACCAGTGGAACTTCGGGTTGAAGGCGCATATTCGGTATCGATGCGGACGGCAGCCTTTTGCGCGCTATGGCGGGCGCCGCGGTGAACATCATCGTAGAAAAACTGAGAGGCTGCATTGACGGCTGTGTAATCAATAACAAAGAGTGTTTGCGCTCTTGGCAAGGCGAAAAATTTAGTCCCCTGTCAAATTTGCGGAAGCGTCGTTATGGATTTTATCGGCTTACTAGAGAGCATCCCAGGCCCCACGCGGGGCCCGGTGTAGGCAGAGAAACGGGGTGACGCGAGATGCGCTACAAGGTGAACGGCAGCGCCGGGATGACCGATTACGCATTGGTGCGAGCGCGCGGCGGTGACCGCCGCCGTGGTGCGAGCCCGTTTGAGAGCATGGTCCGGGAGTCGTCGGTGACAGTGGTGAGCGCAAGCAAGCGCATCCCGTTCAGGAGATCGAGTCGATTGCGACGCCTCCCATGGCGCTGCCGTTCATGGGCGATTCTGGAGCAGATGATGGCGATGCGCAAGCGTGAAGTGGACGAGGTGTACCCCCATGCGGCGGGGATCGATGTGGGCGGATCGAGTCACTGGGTGGCGGTTTCCACCGATGCGGCTGAGGACTCGGTGCGGGAGTTTGGTGCGATGACCGACGATCTGCATGCGATGGCCGATTGGCTGCCGCAATGCGGGGTCGACACGGTTGCACTGGAATCCACGGGTGTGTATTGGATCCCCGTGTACGAGGTGCTGGAGCAGCATGGCCTGCAGGTCTGGCTGGTGGACGCGCGACAGATGAAGTACGTACCCGGGCGCAAGAGTGACGTGCAGGACTGCCAGTGGCTGCAGAAGTTGATGAGCCTGGGACTGCTGCGCGCCGCGTTCCGGCCGTCGCAGGCGGTATGCGTAGTGCGAGCCGTGGCGCGCCAGCGCGAGGTTTTGCTGGCCGAGCAGGCCGCATGGGTGCTGCGCATGCAAAAAGCACTGGTGCAGATGAACATTCAGCTCGGCGAGGTCCTCACCGACGTGATGGGGGTGACGGGCCAGGCGATCATCCGTGACATCGTCGCCGGTGAGCGCGACCCGGCAGCGTTGGCGCGGCACCGCCACGCACGCGTGAAGGCCAGCACGGCCGACATCGAGCGCGCGCTCACGGGTAACTGGCGCGAGGAACACCTGTTTGTGCTCGGGCAAGCCCTGGCGATGTACGACAGCCTGGCTCAACGCCTGGGTGAATGCAACGCCAAGATCGACGCATTGCTGGACGCACGGGGCACGCATGAGGTCAAGCTCGAAGGCCCGTCCAAGCGGGCGGGCAAGAACACGCCGGCCTTCGATCTGCGCGCAGCGCTGGCGCGCTGGGCCGGGGTAGACCTCACCCGCATCAACGGCTTGGCGGTGACCTCGGTGCTGACGGTGCTCTCGGAGATCGGCCCCGACCTGAGCCGCTTCGCCAGTGTCAAGCACTTCTGTTCCTGGCTCGGCCTGTGCCCGGGGACCAAAATCAGCGGCGGCAAGGTCTTGTCGGCACGCACCAGACGATCGAGCAACCGCGTGCGCCAAGCGCTCAAGATGGCCGCCATGCGTCTGTCGCGCAGCAGCTCGGCTCTGGGCGCCTTTTACCGCCGCCTGTGCGCACGCATGGACAAGCCGCGCGCGAACACCGCTGTGGCCCACAAGCTTGCCAGAATGATCTACTTCATGCTCACCCGCGGCGAGGACTACGTCGATCAGGGCCAGCAACGCTATGAAGAGCAGCAACGCCAGCGTTCCATCGCCGCGCTCAAGCGCCGTGCCGCAGACCTGGGGTTCGTCATCACACCCCAGCCCGCTAAGGCCTCAGCTTGATGCCCCGATCGTGAGTTTGTTTCTCAGGAGGTATTGCAATGCCAGAAAAAAACCTAGCCTTACCTTCGGTCGAGATTTTTGCTCAATCCAACTCAGGCCATCTACAACAACTATATACAGGGTTTAGCGCTCTTCATGCTGCCGGGGAAATCAAGCTTGTGCAGCGCCTGAAAAAAAGGCCAAGTTTGCGGGTTTCTGTTGAACCTCATTTGCGTGATGCGCGGCTAGCGCATTGCGCCGCAATTATAAACGGGAAGTATCGTGTATATTACGATATGCACGATAGCTGGGAAGTTGACGAAGAGGCGTTGCATGATCACGACTTCTACTTCAAAAGAAGTTTTTATCCTGATAAATTTTCAAAAACATTCATCGGTCTGCATAAGATTCGTCCATATGGCTTAAATTATGAAGTTGCAGCTAATCCGGTCGACTTATTTGCCCTTCGCCGATCATTTCTTTCAAAAAATGCGAGGGAGTTTTTGACTGGCATGGGTTGGGCAACAGGATTGGCAGATCTTTGGCAATTTATTCCGAGCTTGCGAAGGATGGAGGCACCTCCACCCGTAGAAGCGCCAGGAAGCGTTCTGTTTATGGCGAGGACTTGGGACCCTAATCAGAATTCAACAAGCATTGATACTAAACGACAAGCTGATAGGGATGCCATTAATCAGATGCGCGCCAGTTGTATTAGTAAGCTCAGGGACGCTTTTGGAGAAAGATTCGTCGGAGGTTTTGCACCAACTGAGCATGCCAGAAAAAAATACCCCGATTTGATATTAAGGAATAATTCGCATGCCAGACAAAATTACTTAAAACTTCTCCGGGCAAATGCCATCTGCGTGGCAACTGCTGGGTTGCATGGATCGATCGGATGGAAGATGGCAGAATATGTTGCGTTTTCTAGAGCTATTGTAAGTGAAGAAATTGAAGTTAAATTGCCGGGGGATTTTATTGACGGAGTTAATTACCTTTCTTTTCGCACCGCTGATGAGTGCGTTGAGCAAGTCCGTCGCCTCATGAACGACGAGAAATTTCGATTGCAGATGATGCTAGATAATCGTAAATATTATCTACAGAACCTTCATCCGAAAAGCATCGTGGCATTGACGATAAGGGAGGTTCTGAGCACCAAAACTGAACTCGGATTCCGTGCATAGGTTGGCGGCATATTTGCGCACGTAATGTAGCGTGGCGGCCTCAAATCTGAAGTGCAACGCCTTGCCGTCCTGTCAGGTGTTGTGAACGCAAAGGGCGACGTACCGACAACTTTCAACCGCAAGAGCGCATGCGTATCGAGATCTGGAAAGCTGAGGGCGTCAGCCTGCGAACAATGGCTCACAGGCTGGCTCCGGCGGTTTCAAGAAAGAAATGCAATATTCCTTGCTAGAGTCTTATTGAGCTTTCCGTAAATGGCGACATCACCAGAGCCCGGCCTGGACCCAGCAAGCGGCGATGATCGACGGGCGGTGTTGCGCGCTCTTGAGCTTGTTGCGCGCGGTGAGGTTGAGCTCGTCGAGGTTGGCAGGGCAGAAGTTGGCCAGGGCATGCCGCTTGAGCCAGGCCCACAGGTATTCCACGGGATTCAAGTCTGGCGAGTACGGCGGCAGGAATGCCAT
>NZ_JBTRXV010000174.1:0-4016 GCF_054608695.1 Thiomonas sp. | reverse complement strand
ATGAATATGGTGCTTGCCAGCCCGTCTCGGGCACGGAATACGCGGGCCCCGACCAATACGCAGCGTTTTGCGAGTCGGATCGTCAGGCCGCTGCGCGTGCCCCGATGGTGCGCCGAAGCGGCGCGGCCAGTGCGGCGATGACCGGTGTCCGGTCGGGGCTGGACAGTAAAGTGACTGGCGCCGCCCGCGGGGAACGCCAGGTTTTGAGCGGTACCGCTTACTCGGACACCGACCGGCTGCTACGCCAGTCCAGGGACGTGGCGTCCAGTCCGCACCCGCTGACGCGCGGCCCGGCCGACGCTCCCAGTGTGGCAGCTACTGCCCCGGAGGTGGCAGATGTCCGCGGAAATTTTAGCGTAATGACCCCTGCGCGCAGCGCGCAGGGGAGCCAGCTCAGCCGCGTCACCGGCACCGCCTACGGCGCGGCGGGACGCATCACCGGCCCGGTGAACCTGGCGGCCGGTCTGGTTTCCGGCACCCCCGAGTTTCGTTATCGGGATGAGGCCTACGATGCCGCGCCGGTGGCGGCAGCGCCAGAAGTGCCGCGCAGCCGCCTTACCGGGGACGGGCGCGAAGGAGGCTTCGCCATCACGGGTGCCGCCTGGCGGCGCAACGAAAGCATTACCGGCACCGAAGGCACCTCCACGCGCCGCAACCCGACTTTGCGCGGGGATCAGCGCGGTGCGGTGATTGGGGCTTCGCAGTGGAAAGACCGCGAGCGGCCGGAACTGCCCATCAGCCGGATTACCGGCAGCAGCGGCAACGATGCCAAAGGCTCTGCCATCACTTATTCCGGCGGCGCACGCGGTTGATGTGAAACAGGCAGTGATCGAGCAAACACAAACGGACCATGGGCCAGAGATTGCGATGAACACGAGAAACCGCCCCGGGCGCCACACCAGCCCGCAGTCTGGAGCAAGCCGCCCGCCTTATGGGTTGGGCACGCCTGCCGGCTTGCTGCAGGCGCGTCCCCGGCAGGCGGTATTCACGCCGCAGGGTATCGCACTCGACCCCGGCGTGGCACCCAATCCGGCCTGCTCAACAGACTCGGGACGACCGTGCCGGCATCCGCTCACCAACGAGGTAGAGAACCGGCGTCTGCTGGTGCACGAACTGGCCGTGAAAGGCAGTTTTGATGCCATCGTGCCGGTGCTGAAACGCATCGCTGGCCTGCAGCACGAAGCCGATTTTACCGAGCGCGCGCAGGCGATTGCGCGCGAACAGTTGGGTTTCGAGTTGCCTGCGCAGATTCTGGCGGATGCCTGGGTCGCCGATCTGGACATGCGCACCCTGTATGGCGAGTGCGTCATGCGCACGCTGCGCTTGATGGCAGAGCAAGCGCAGCTCAGCAATCCGCTGCAGGATACGGACGAGGCGGTGGCGTTCTTCCTCGACTGCGGCTACCACGCGGTGGATATCTCGCCTTGTTCGGACGGTCGCCTGAAGGGTCTGGTGCGCTACATCCTGCGCCTGCCCTACGGCGCGGTGCGCAGCAAAAAATCCTATGCCGGGGCCATGTTCGACGTCGATGCCAACGTCAAGCGCTGGATCGAGACCGAACTGATGCGCTATCGCGAAGGTCGTCCGGTGACTGCCGATGCGGGCACGCGCTACCTGAAAGTGGCGGTGTATCACTGGAGCAGTTCCGACCCGACCCACGAGGGCTGCGCCGCGCATGGCAGCAACGTGACGGCGGCGGCGGAAGCCGGGCTGAAACGTTTGAACGAGTTCCGCCAGGCGATTGAAAACAGCTTTTGCTGCGGCGCCTCGGTGGATACGTTATTGATCGGCGTGGACACCGACACCGACGCTATCAAGGTGCACGTGCCCGACGCTGCCGGTGAAATAAACTTGTACCGGTTTATCGACAACATCGAGCTGTACCGCGCCAGCGTCAATGATGACGCCAGCAGCGCCCGGCTCAAGGTGTACCGGGCGATCCAGGCCGCCAGCGCTACTACCGGCTGGGGCGCGGGCAGTGGCGAGCCGCACGAAGGCATGCGCCGGCTGGTTGCCTCGCTGCTGATCAACAACCTGTCGCAGATTGAATACGTGTGCGGCAACTGGGGTGGGCGTTACGCCGACATCGGCCACGCCGAGCGTTTCATCAGCGTCGGCGACGGTTTCGAGGAATTCCAGTTGCGCAATTTGGCCTACTTCGCTCACCTGCACACGGTGGAAGAAGGCGCGCCGGATATGGACGTGGGGATCAAGATTTTTAAGAAGCTCAACGTCAGTCACGGCTTGCCGATTCCGCTGGCAATTCACTTCCGCTACGACAGCCGCGTGCCGGGTTGCCGCGAGCGCACGGTAGAGCGTTGCCAGCGCGTCAAGGGAGCAATCGAGGCGCGTTACGCCGATCTGGCGCAAAAGGGCTTGCTGGTGTGCGGCATGACGGTACAGGACAAGCGCCCGGGCAGCCCGATCGAGCTGGTTGAAGCGGGTGCGGCATGAATCGGTTTAGGAGCGAGCGATGAAGATTTGTCAGGTGGAAAAAACGCTGGTTTCGACCAACCGGATCAAGGAACTGGGGCACCGCCCGCTGTTGGTGGTGAGGGAAAAGGCAGGCGGGCCGCGTCAGGTTGCGGTGGACGCCGTGGGCTGCATCCCCGGTGACTGGGTGATCTGCGTGGGCTCTTCCGCTGCGCGCGAGGCCGCGGGCAGCAAGGATTTTCCCAGTGATTTCACCATCATCGGCATCATCGATCACTGGTCGGAAGGCTGACATGGAAATCATGCGTGTGGTGTCGGATCTGGTGGCAACGCGGCGCGTACCGGGGCTGCGGAACGCATCGCTGAGAGTGTTGGAGGACGTCCAGGGCAGGCTCAGCGTGGCGTGCGACCCGGTCGGCGCACCGCCGGGCAAGTGGGTGATTACGGCAGGCGGTTCGGCCGCGCGCATCGCCAGCGGCGACAAGGCGACGCTGACCGACCTGACCATCTGCGGAATTATTGATGTATGGGACGCCGGCGACGGCAAGTGAGCAAGTTTTTTTAACTCGGAAGGAGTACTGAAAATGGCAAACGTAAGCGGTATTGCATTGGGCATGATCGAAACCCGCGGCCTGGTGCCGGCGATTGAAGCGGCGGACGCGATGACCAAGGCGGCGGAAGTGCGCCTAGTGGGCCGCCAGTTCGTGGGCGGCGGCTACGTCACCGTGCTGGTGCGCGGCGAGACCGGCGCGGTGAACGCGGCGGTGCGGGCCGGGGCGGATGCATGCGAGCGCGTCGGCGACGGTCTGGTGGCGGCGCACATCATCGCCCGTGTGCACAGTGAGGTGGAGAACATTCTGCCTAGCAGGCTGGCTGAAGTAAGCGATTTTAATTGACCAACCGAAGCAGAAAAGGAGTCGTGAAAATGGCAAACGTCAGTGGAATTGCATTGGGCATGATCGAAACCCGCGGCCTGGTGCCGGCGATTGAAGCGGCGGACGCGATGACCAAGGCGGCGGAAGTGCGCCTAGTGGACCGCCAGTTCGTGGGCGGCGGCTACGTCACCGTGCTGGTGCGCGGCGAGACCGGCGCGGTGAACGCGGCGGTGCGGGCCGGGGCGGATGCGTGCGAGCGCGTCGGCGACGGCTTGGTAGCGGCGCACATCATCGCACGCGTGCACTCCGAGGTGGAGAACATTCTGCCGAAGACGCCCGCTGCCGGTGACAGCGGGCTGGATGGCGTGGTCAGTCAGTCCCGCAGCTAGCGCAGGCGTGGCGATGGCGATGGCGACCGATCCGCGACGGACGGGCTACCTGATGCGCGCGCTCAGCCACGAGCTGGCCGCGGTGCAGCAGTACCTCGCCCAGGCCAGTCTGACCGCGATGTGGCAGCTTGGCGAGCACAGTAGCCGCTTTCGCCGTGATGCGGAAGAGGAACTTGGGCATGCGCAGCAGTTGATCGAGCGCATGCTGGTGGTGGGTACTCCCGCCAACAGCACCCAACTGCCGCCCATCCGTCCGGGACGCACGCTGGAGGAGATGCTGCTGATTGACCGCGTGCTGGAGATCGAAGCGATCCGCTTG
>NZ_JBTRXV010000173.1:0-4035 GCF_054608695.1 Thiomonas sp. | reverse complement strand
CTAAGGCGATGCTGGACAAGTCCCGCGTGCGCATCGCATCCGCGCCTCGGGCGGTCTGCGGCGTTGCAAATCCGCGCCATGGCTTGGGCTATGGCTGTGGTTTGCGCCTTGCATCCCATCCCGATGCAAGGCGCGCTGCATCACGGGAACTTGTTCAGCGTCGCCCTAAGTGTTGGCATCAGTACCATGGCTGTTGCGCACAAGCAAACCGATGCTCTGCACCAAGCGCGGCTTGCTCACTGGGAAAAGCTGGGCTTGGGATGCCATGAGTGCGCTCAAGCTACGGTGTTTCGTGTCGTTACTTGCCGCGAAGGCCGAGCAAGGCTGAAACAGCCTGCGCCACCGGCCGCCAGACCTGTCAATCACAACTTTTCCAGCTGCTGCCGCCATGTATTTATTGATCGGTTATGTCCTGTCCCTCGGCGCGATTTTTGGCGGTTATGTGCTGGAAGGCGGGCATGTCGGGGCGTTGCTGCAGCCTTTCGAATTACTCATGATCGGGGGGGGAGCCTTCGGCGCATTTTTCGCGTCCACGTTCCCGAAATCATTCAAGGCCACACTCAAGGCCCTGCCCATGGCGATGAAGGGCACGACCTATTCCAAGGCCGCTTATCTGGAGTTGCTGTCGCTGCTCAATGAGTTGTTCGCCCGCATGCGGCAGAACGGCTTGATGGCGATTGAAGGCGATGTGGAAGATCCGAAGAACAGCGAGATTTTCAAAAAATACCCATTGATCTCGGCCGACCACCATGTGCTGGAATTCATCACCGATTACCTGCGCTTGATGATCGGTGGCAATCTGGGCGTGATGGAAATGGAAAACCTGATGGACGTCAACATCGAAACGCATCACCGCGAGATGGAAATTCCCATCCACGCCATGACGCGTACCGCGGACAGCATGCCGGCCTTCGGTATCGTCGCGGCGGTGATGGGCGTGGTGCATACCATGGCCTCGGTTGACAAGCCGCCAGCGGTTCTGGGCGAGTTGGTGGGCGCTGCGCTGGTAGGAACCTTCCTGGGCATCTTGATCGGCTATGCCATCCTTGCGCCAGTCGCTTCGCGCATGGAGGATCGTGCCCATGAAGGCACCAAAATGCTGGAATGCATCAAGGTTGCCTTGCTGGCGACGATGAATGCTTACCCTCCCCAGGTGGCCGTGGAATTCAGCCGTAAGGTGCTGTTCTCGGGTGAGCGGCCGAGCTTCAGTGAACTCGAATCGCATCTGCGCGAAGCCAAGGGGAAATAAACCATGGCCGACGCGAAGCCACGGCCGATCGTCATCAAGAAGATCAAGAAGATCAGCGGTGGCGGGCACGGCACCGCCTGGAAAATCGCCTATGCCGACTTCGTCACGGCGATGATGGCGTTTTTCTTGTTGATGTGGCTGCTGGGCTCGACCACCAAAGCGCAACTGCAGGGCATTGCCGAGTATTTCCAGAACCCGGAGAAGGTGTCGCTCGAAGGCGGTTCGGGCGCTGGTTCAGCAACCTCGGTGATCCAGGGTGGCGGTACCGATTTGACGCACACCGCCGGCCAGGTCCGCAATGGCGCAACGCCGGGAAAAACCGTGGCGCCGAATGCGACGACCATGCGCGAGGAACAGATCGACAAGCAGAACCTCGAAGCGCTGAAAAAGGCTTTGGAATCACAAATCGAAGCCAATCCCCAGCTCAACGCATTTCGCTCGCAACTCCTGATCGACATCACCCCTGAGGGCTTGCGCATCCAGGTGGTCGACAGCGACAAGCGGCCGATGTTCAGCCTGGGTGGGGCCGGTCTGGAAAGCTACGCCCAGACGATCTTCCAGGACATCGGGCCAACGCTGAACCGGTTGCCCAACCACATCAGCATCACCGGGCATACCGATGCGCTCAGCTATCAGAACCAGGGCAAGGGCTACAGCAATTACAACCTGTCGGCAGATCGGGCGAATGCGGTACGGCAGGTGTTGGTGCAATCTGGCCTGGATGAGGCCAAAGTTCTGCGCGTTGTCGGCATGGGCTCGGCCGCACCCTACGATCCGAAGAACCCGAATTCGCCGCTCAATCGGCGGGTGAGCATCGTGGTCTTGTCCAAGCAGGCTTACGCTCGTATCCTTGCGGACCAGGGTGCTGAGCAGACGGCGGGTACTTCGGCACAAGCGCAGGCGCAAATCCAGCATGCGGGTCAAACAGCTGGAGTTGCGGCAGCCGCTCCGGCGACTGCTTCAGTTGCAGCAGGAGGGTTGGTGTGATTGCCGGCTTTGCAGGGCGCGGTTGCCGCACCACCGCCCGCGGCGCATTGAAGCCCGGTGCGCGGCCTGCCATGTACTTTATGTTCAAGTCCTGCCAGATTGTGTCGTCAGGTCGGATACCAGGAGTATGTCAGCGATGAATCCCATCCAGAATTCCATCACGAGCCCGACGAGTGGAAGCACCCGGAAGGTCGAACTTGGCACCAAACATGGCAACGACGCCGCCAAGTCGTCGGGCGCCAGTGCGGCTGGGGTCTCGGCCGGAGGCGATATGGTTTCGATCTCGAACTCTGCCCGCTTGCTCAATACCGCCTCTTCAGCCCCGGTCGCAGGCGCTTCAGACCAGCGCATCTCCGAACTGCAAGCGGCCGTTGCCTCGGGCCAGTACACGGTCAATACCCAGAAAATTGCCCAGGGACTGTTGCGCGATAGTCAGGCGCTGCAAAAGGCCACGGGCCAATAAATCATCCAATCGCCTCCCCACTGTGAGCGGGTCTGCTGCAGCCAGAAGTCCAACCACAGGCACGGCCATGATGCAGCGTGAACAACTCGATTCCATCTTGCAATCGCAATATCGGTTGCTTGAAAGCATCGGTCAGGTTTTGCAAGCTGAGCTGGAGGCCATGCTCGCCGGAAATACGACCGAGCTTCCGGCTCTGGCCGCACGCAAGCTGGCCATTTGCGGCGAACTGGAACAGCTTGAACTGGCGAGAGTGCGATGCGCAGATGAAGCTGGGTCGGGGCTATTACACAATCCCCCAGCACCCATGGCGTTGGACCATGCCGCCCGATCCCGCAAAATCCGGGAGCTGGCCCAGGCCGTGACGGCGGCTAACCAGCGTAATGGGCTGGTCGTTTCCGCGCTTATCCGTAACACTCGGGGCGCACTCGATATTTTGCGTGGCATTCCCGCCGCCGAGGCTGCGGGCGTGTATGGGCCATATGGTCAGGCGCTTGGCGGTCATCAGGCCAGCAAGACCTTGGCCAGCGCCTGACGGCTGCTAGCCAGCATGCTCATTCTCAGTCGTCATGCCGGCGAAGCGATCCGCATCGGGCAGGACGTCCGTATCGTCGTTGTCCATGTTGGCGGCGGCAAGGTGAGGTTGGGCATCGAAGGGCCGAAACAATTGCGCATCCTGCGCGAAGAGCTCTACGCCTTGGTCAGCGATCTTAATCAGCAGGCGCAGGCTCCGGACCAGGACGCGCTCGATGCCTGGCTGGAAGGCACCAAGACGCCGCGTTGAGCAGCCCTACGGCGACCATTCCGAGACCTTTGACGTGACGATTTGCTCCACCCGATTCGGTCCGCAGGACATTGCCCCCGAGCAACGCTGGGTTTGCGCCCAGCCCATGCCGGGTTTCGAGGCCTTGCGCGAGTTCGCGTTGTTACGGCAGGCGGGGCAGGGGCCATTCATCTGGCTGCAGTCGCTGGAAGCACTCGAACTAGCCTTCCTGATCGTGGATGCATCCTGCTTTGGCCTGCGTTTCCAACCCCCGACTGATACCGATCTGGCCGGGTTCGATGCGCCGCCAAGCGTGCTCGTCATCCTGCCGCACAGACCGGGCGATGTACTGCGCGTGCATCGCTTGGCGCCACTTTTGTTCGACGTGGCGCATGCCAGGTTCGTGCAATATGTGTACGAGCCGGAACAAGTGCTAGGAGATGGCCTGTGGACTGGGTCGTCCAGCGCATGGCCGGATGCCACCATGCAGCCCCGTATCGTGCGGGTGCAGTGCCTGGCCGAGCCTGCTGCTGCCGGGGTTGGCACTGGGGAAGTCGGGCGTGAATCAGGTTCTAC
>NZ_JBTRXV010000172.1:0-4039 GCF_054608695.1 Thiomonas sp. | reverse complement strand
CCGCAGGGCAGCTTCCGCCGCTACGGACCCGATGACGTCGCCCGCCTGCAATTCATCAAATCCGCCCAGCGCATGGGCTTCAGTCTCGACGAGGTCGCCGGCTTGCTGCAACTCGACGACGGCATGCACTGCGACCAAGCGCGCGAACTGGGCGAACGCAAGCTCATGGATGTTCGCGCCAAGATAGCCGGTCTGCACCGCATCGAAGCGGCTCTGGCCAGGATGGTGCGCGACTGCGGCTCCAGCCTCGGATCCACGTCTTGCCCCTTGATCGAAGCACTGCATGCCCGTGTTCGCGACACTTGAGCACGGCGATCCCGCGCGTCCTTGATGCGTCGGGGCGGGGCAAGGCCACAAGACCTTGTCAACCATTGCGCAGCGCGTGGCGAGCAGTCCTTGGCGAAAGTAAAAGCGATGGCCAAGCGCGTTCGACAGCGGAGTGTCCAATACCAACTTGGTGCAGCCCAACAGACCCGCATCTTGCTTCAGGCGCGCGATCAACGCAGCACCGTGACCGGCACCGCGCAAGCTGGGATCGGTCACCAGATCGTCCACATACAGGAAGCGACCATGCACCAGATTCTCCTGAATCCGATAGCCTGCTAACGCAAGGATATTTGGACCCACATGCAGCGCCAGCAATCGATAGCCGTCCAAAGACTGTCGGTGCCAGCGGCTGACGAATTCATCTTCAGATGTCAGATGCGGACGCAACTGCGCCATCAAGGGATGGCACCGCCGTGCATGCGCTTCGTCTTCGACCATCTGAATGTCAGGGGTCGAAGTCGTCATACCGCGCTCCTGCTTGGGTGTGCTTGACTCGGAATCGGCGGGGTGAAGCGCAGCGTGCCGGCGATGCGATTCCAGGCGTTGATGGTCGCTATTGCAGTGGTCAGGGCGGCGCACTCGCGCGCCGTGAAAACCCCGGCATCGCGCCAGGCGGCCACCAAGTCCAACTGATGATCCGGCACGCCCAGACGGCGCGCCTGATTCAAGTGGTACTGGATGCAATAGGCGCAGCCATTGATCTGCGAGACACGCAGTTTGATCAATTCGGTCAGACGCTTGTCGAGACCGCTGTCGTCCACGGTCTTGCCGAGGGCGCGCAGCGCTGCAGGTGCGGTGGGAAGGTTGTGCTCAAAAGCATCCCAGGAGATGCGCGGCGTTGATGCATCGGTATTCATGGTTCGGCTTTGGTCTCGATGGGGTAATATCAGAAGACGAACACTATATTCGAATTCGAACATGATGGCAAAGACCGCACGTCCCACCTCGGTTCCTGCTGTCGGCGAAGGCAAGCGCGGCGAGTTGGGCCACATTGGCTACTTGCTACGGCAAGCGCAGACGGCGCATCGACAACGCATGGAGCAAGCGCTGGCGGGGAGCGGGCTGACGCTGCCGCAGTTCATGGTGCTGACCATGCTCGTGGCGTACCCGGGAGCGTCGGGTGCCGATCTGGCGCGCGTGTCGCTGCTGACGCCACAGACGGTGAGCGTGATCGTCACCAATCTGGAGCGCAGCGGAGCCATCGAACGCCATGCCCACGCGGTGCATGGGCGCATTCAGCAGATTGCTGTCACTGCATCCGGCAAGCAACTGCTGGCCGCTTGCCGCAGCAAGGTCAAGCTCGTCGAGGACGAGCTGCTGTCGGGCCTTTCTGCCGCAGAGGAAAATATCATTCGCCGCTGGTTGGTGCGTATTGCTGACACGCAGTGATCTGCAGTCTTGCTGCGGAGTGAGGCGTGGTGCTTCGGCGCGCGCCGAAGTGTGCCGCGCGTGTTGCGCCCACAATCACGGCATCGCCAACCGCATGTGCCGGAGACCCACGATGACCCAGGACCTCGACATCGCCCGCATCGCCGCGCTGGTGGGCGCGCCGGCGCGCGCCGCCATCACCTCTCCGGCCCCACCGGCATGGCGATCTACCGGCGCAGCCTGGAGCTGGGTTAGGTGCGGCACCACCTCGACAGCCGCGCGGTGAGCGTCACTGCGGCAGGTGGACGTGGCTTGCACGACTGGCTCGGCATCACGTTGCCAGGCGACATGGGATCCCTATCGGAGCATTGAGAGGGCGCCTTCCCAGAGATGGTTTGCAATTGCCGCCGCCGGTTCTGCTCGTGCCAGCCCACCGGATTGGCCTGCCCACGCCTGCATGCGATCAAGATCATTGCTCTTGATTCCAATCGCGCGCATCGCTTGGGTCAAACCGCGTTGCACGGGGTACGGCGCCGCCGGTGGCGCACCCGCAGCGCAGGCGGCACGCGCATAGGCCGTCGCTAGGCTGCGCCCCGCGCGACCGGAGAAGGCGCGTGTGACGAGCGTCTGTTCCGGCAGGCTGCTTCCGATCGCATCCGCCCATGCCGGTGGCAGCGCGGCTTCAGGGCAACGCAGGAAACCCGTACCGATCTGCACTGCCGACGCGCCAAGGATCAACGCTGCCGCAACACCGCGCGCATCGGCGATGCCACCTGTGGCGATCACCGGCACATGCACCGCATCGACGACGGCTGGCAGCAGGGAGAAGAGTCCGACCATGCTGGCCTCGGCTTGTGCTGCGTTGAAGGCACCCCGATGCCCGCCCGCCTCCATGCCTTGAGCGACGATGGCGTCCGCACCGGCGCGCTCCGCACGGCGGGCTTCGGTGACTGTGGTTGCTGTTGCAAACCACTTGATGCCGCGCGACTTCGCTTTCGCGATGAAGTCGCATGGGTAGATCCCCATGATGGAGGAGACCACGGCGGGACCGATGTCCAGAATGGCGTCGCACTGCGCCGCGAAATCAGGCATCCGCACATCGCCATCTTCGCGGCTGGGTCGTGGACCCCAGTTGGCGAGAAAGGCACACATCGCCTCCTCGGTTGGGCCATCACGGATCGAAGCGGGGTCGGGAATCCACAGGTTGATCTGAAATCCCCCGTTGCTGCCCGCTCTGAACGCCGATGTCCAGTCCCGAATGGCATCGGGCTGCATGAGCAGCGCGCCGCAAGCGCCGAGTCCTCCGGCATTTGCAACGGCAATCGAGAGTGAAGCCGGGCATGCCCCTGCCATCGGCGCCAGCAAGATTGGCATCCGAAGATTGTTCGCGTCGCAGAAGCGGTTGGCGCGCGCCAGAGCAGGATTCGTCGTCGGCATGATGGACCTCATGGTTCATCGCAAGACCCAGACCCTACATCGGCGGCATCGGGAGTCCATTCGCCAACACCCTGTTCCACGGGACGTATGGCACTTTGTGTCCGCACCATGGCAAGGCCTGTTGCCGCAAGGAGGGTCAGCGCCGCGAGCAGCAGCGGCGCATCGAAGCCGTGCAGCCGCGCGGCCAGCCACGCCGCAGTCAACGGCCCGACGATCTGCCCGCTGCCGAACGCGGTGGTGAGCGCGGCGATCAAGCGGGTGTGGTCATGCGGCATGAGCAGGCGCGTTTCGCGCATCACCACCATCACGATGGGCATGAGCACGCCGCCGATCAATATGGTCGCCAATGCGAGGCCGATGATGCTCGGCCAGGCCAGGATCAAGACGATGCCCGCAATCATCGAAATACAAGTTCCCGCCAGAGCAGAGCGGTTATCGATGTGCCGCAAGATGCGCGGCAGCAGCAGGGTCAGGACGACGGTCGCCGCGCCGTAGAGCGGCCAGAACCACTCGCGCAGCGCGGGAAGATGCAAACGCTCGCCGGCGATGACCGGCAGAAAGGTAGCGGGGATGACATAACCGAAGCCGATCAAGCCATAGGCGGCGATGAGCGCCCAGGCCGGAATCGTCGGCCTTGCCGTGGTTGCGGCTTGGTCGTGTGCCGTTGCTGCTGGGGATGCGCTGTCCAGGGTGCTCCAAACCAGTGCCGTGGCCACGGCGCAGACGAGGCCGAAGCCGATCCAGCTCGCCGACGAACTCACGCCCATGGGCTGTGTTCCGGCCACCACCACCCCGCTGACCACGATGCCGACGCCCGTGCCGGTGAACACCAGCGCTTCGAGCAGGGCATGACTCGAGGCCTGCAGGCGGCGCATGCTCCAAGCGATGCCGTGCACCACCAGCACCG
>NZ_JBTRXV010000171.1:0-4059 GCF_054608695.1 Thiomonas sp. | reverse complement strand
GCCAAGCTCTTGCATAAGGTCAGAGTCGCACCAAAGCCCCAAGTTCCACTCGGGAATAGAGGTTTTCGCAAGCTGCTGTTTTGAATGGAATGCAATTTTTTGTGCCCTTCCATGGCCGCGGGCCGATCCAGGGTTTCCAAGGGTGCCGCATGCTGTGCCAGAGTCCAAGCCACCTAAAACTGTGAAAGCAATTTTCGACGAGAATCAAGAACAATTAACCTGAAATTTCGATGAGACTGACACTCCGACAACTCGACGTGATGGTGGCTATTGCCCGCAGCGGCAGTACCACCGAGGCTGGCAAACAGCTGGCGCTGTCGCAATCGGCCGTGAGCGCAGCGCTGGCTGAGCTGGAATCCCAACTCGGCACCCGTGTGTTCGACCGTGTCGGCAAACGCGTGGTGCTGAACGATTGCGGACGCCTGCTGCTGCCCCGGGCGCTGGCGCTCCTGGACCAGGTACGTGAGGTGGAAACCTTGTTCGCCGATGGCGCCGCGGCGCTGCGCGTGAGCGCCAGCACCACCATCGGCAACTACCTGATGCCGGTGGTGCTGGGCACGTATCAGCGGCATTGGCCCCTGGCCCAGATCCAGCTCGAGGTGTGCAACACGCAAGACGTGATTCAAGCTGTGGCTGATTATCAAGTGGACATCGGCTTCATCGAAGGTGCCTGCCACCACGACGAGCTTGAAATTCATCCCTGGCTCAGCGATGAGCTGGGGGTGGTGGCGGCGCCGGGGCATCCCCTCGCCCAAGGGCCGGTCGCGCTGGAACAGCTGGCGGCTGCGCGCTGGATACTGCGCGAGCCGGGCTCGGGCACGCGTGAAACGGTGGAAGCGCTGCTGCTGCCGCACCTGCAACGTTTCGGTTCCACCATGCACCTGGGCAACTCCGAAGCCATCAAGCATGCCGTGGCGGAGGAACTCGGCGTGAGCTGCCTGCCTCTGCGCGTGGTTCATGACCTGCTCATCGCAGGGCGCCTGGTGCGCGTGGCCACGCCCCTACCCACGCTGGAGCGCACGCTCTGCCGCATTCAGCCCAAGCGCAAGGTCTTCTCCCCGCCCTTGCAGCGCTTCATCGACCATTGCAGCGCCTGGCGCGAAGCCACGGCCTGAAGTCCCGCAGCACTTGCCGCAATCTGCGGCAAGTGCCAGAAGTGCCTGGCCGCTCCACAAGCGCCGGCAACCGCGGCGTGCCGGCACAGAAACGCTGTTGATCTGCGCGCCAGCAGTGAACGGTGAACGCGCGCCTGCGCGCTCGCCTCCAGCCGCTGGGCATTGTGCCTTGCGATTCATCGAGCTTTTCTCCGTGCGCCCCGGATCACGGGGGTAATCCCCTGCAGATTGCATCGGTTACATCCATATACTTCGCGCTACAAATTCCAACAGCGCGCGGGCAGCACTCCGTTTGCCACGACCGACGGGCGCGCTTCAAGACAAGGAGACTCTGTGAATCGACTGCTTTCCCTTTCCCGGCTGATCGACTGGATCAACGACAAATTCGGCAAACTCACCTGGGGCCTGGTGTTCGCTTCGGTGTTCATCAGCGCCGGCAACGCTGTCGTGCGCAAGCTCTTCGACTACAGCTCCAACGCCTGGCTCGAAATCCAGTGGTATCTGTTCGCCGGAGTCTTCCTCCTCGGTGCGGCTTATACCTTCCTGCACAACGAGCATGTACGCATCGATGTGCTCTCCAGCCGTCTCTCCAAGCGCGGGCAGACCTGGATCGACATCCTCGGCATCGTCTTCTTCCTGCTGCCGTTTTGCCTCGAGGTGGTACGGCTGTCGCTGCCCGTGGTCGGCAACGCCATGGCTTCGGGAGAAATGTCGTCCAACGCCGGCGGCTTGATGCGCTGGCCGGTATTTGTGCTGCTGCCCATTGGCTTCACCCTGCTGGCGCTGCAAGGCCTGTCGGAGTTGATCAAGCGTGCCGCCTTCCTCATGGGTCTTGCCCCCGACCCCACCTTGCGCAAAGACGAGAAGACGGCCGAAGAAGAACTTGCCGCATTCATGCTCGAGCAGACCGCACGTGAAGAAGCGGCAGCTGGCAAAAAGGCCTGAGGGGACGACATGGACTTCATCATCGCCAATATCGCACCGATCATGTTCGGCGCCCTCGTCGTCTTCCTGCTCATCGGCTTTCCGGTGGCCTTCAGCCTGGCAGCCTGCGGCCTGCTGTTCGGCTTCATCGGCGTCGAACTCGGCCTCATGCCGCAGGCGCTGCTGGAAGCCATTCCGCTGCGCATCATCGGCATCATGCAGAACGACACGCTGCTGGCCATTCCCTTCTTCACGCTCATGGGGTTGATCCTCGAACGCAGCGGCATGGCCGAGGACTTGCTCGACACCATCGGCCAGCTGTTCGGGCCGATACGCGGCGGTCTGGCTTACGCGGTCATTCTCGTGGGCGCCATGTTGGCCGCCACCACCGGCGTGGTCGCGGCATCGGTCATTTCCATGGGGCTGATTTCGCTGCCCATCATGCTGCGCTACGGCTACGATCGGCGCGTGGCCAGCGGCGTGATTGCCGCCTCGGGCACGCTGGCGCAGATCATTCCGCCGTCGCTGGTGCTCATCGTCATGGCCGACCAGCTCGGCAAATCGGTGGGCGATATGTACAAGGGCGCGTTTGTCCCCGGCTTCATCCTCACCGGCCTCTACATCGTCTATATCTTCGCCGTGACCATGGTGAAGCCGCATCTGGCGCCCGCCCTGCCACCCGAGGCCCGCACCATCCGCGAGCCCGACGGCACATCCGGCCTGCGTTCGCTTTCGCTGCTGTTCATCGCCTGTCTGGGCGTGGGCTTCGGCTGGGCGCACTACTACGACGCCTTCCTCACCTGGCGCGACAAGACGCCGATCACCGCGCCGCTGGACGAGACCATCGTCGTCTCCTTGTCGGTGGCCGTGCTGTTCGCCCTGGTTCTGGCCCTGTTCAACAAGGGCCTGCGCCTGGACCTGCTGTCGCGCATGGCGGAGAAGGTCACCTTCGTCCTGATTCCGCCGCTGCTGCTGATTTTCCTGGTGCTGGGCACCATTTTTCTCGGCATCGCCACGCCCACCGAGGGCGGCGCGATGGGGGCGATGGGCGCGCTCATCATGGCCCTCGTACGGCGCAGGCTGGACTTCAAACTGTTCGGCCAGGCGCTCAACACCACGGCCAAGCTGTCCACCTTCGTGATGTTCATCCTGATTGGCTCCACCGTGTTCAACCTCGTGTTCCAGGGGCTGGATGGGCGGGTCTGGGTCGAACACCTGCTGACCAATCTTCCTGGCGGTCAGCTCGGCTTCCTCATCGTGGTGAACATCCTGATCTTCGTGCTGGCGTTCTTCCTCGACTTTTTCGAGCTGTCCTTCATCATCATCCCGCTCATCGGACCGGTGGCCGACAAACTGGGCATCGACCTCATCTGGTTCGGCGTGCTGCTGGCGGTGAATATGCAGACCTCGTTCATGCACCCGCCGTTCGGCTTCGCGCTGTTCTACCTGCGCAGCGTCGCACCGAAAGACGATTACACCGACAAGGAGACGAAAAAACGCATCGCCCGTGTCACCACGGGGCAAATCTACTGGGGCGCCGTGCCCTTCGTGCTGATCCAGATCGTGATGGTCGCGCTGGTCATCGGCTTCCCCGGCCTCGTCACGGGTTCGCTGGGTCGTCACGACAAAATTGACCTGGACAAGGTCAACATCGTGGTTCCGGCGAACGACCAGAGCTACACCACCGAGGCGCCGCCGAATTTCGGCACCTCGAATGCGGCACCGGGTCGCGAGGGCGCATCCCAGCCAGCGGCAGCGGCATCGGGTGCCGCTGGGGACGCCGGCAACGCCGAAGCCGACGACATCATGAAGGCTTTGCAAGCGCCCGTGCAAGGCGCTTCCGCTGCCAAGCCCTGACCTGCAAGCGACGCTGACCGCGATGCGGTCCAGCGTCGCCCTTGTATGTTTAAACCAGACCAGCGCGGTACAGTCGGATCACCGCTGAGGTGACCAGACCGGACCGTGCAGCCTGGAACGCCCTGGAGTCGGCGAGCCTGCTCGCCAGCTCGTGGCTGAGTTG
>NZ_JBTRXV010000170.1:0-4095 GCF_054608695.1 Thiomonas sp. | reverse complement strand
ATTTGTTAAGGCATCTGTCTTGCGGGCCATCAAACCGCTCCGCATCCGGAGCGCCGCCACCTATGCGCTGAATGGATTACATGATTCATCGGAACATGTCCGTTTAGAGAGCGCTGGGGTGCTGGGGTACCTTCAAGATCCATCATATTTACCTTATCTTGCAAATGTTGCTTCTGCAGACGAAAATACTGACGTTAGAAGAACTGCCATGGGCGCACTAGGATACTCTTTATGCCCAGAGACACTGTCAGCAGTTAGTCATGGCCTTAAAGATGATGCATGGCAAGTAAGGGAAGAGGCTGCTGTCACGATCGCGAAGCTTAAGGCTGTGGAGGCTGGCAACCAGCTCATACAGGTTATTTCTACCGAACCGTATTGGCAGGTAATTGCAAAAGTATTAGTTGCGCTAGGGAAAATCAAATCCAGGGAAGCTGTTGAAGAAGTCGAAAATATGCTCTTTCATTCTGTCAGTAATGTGCGCAAGGAAGCGGCTATTTGCCTGGGATAGATTGGTGATCCACGTGCCATTGGGAGTTTACGAGAGGCCCTGATGGACAGGGATCCTGACGTAAAAAAATTGGCAGCGTGGGCTATTGCAAAGATAGAGACAGAATAAGCGAGGATAAAAATGACATTTGTAGTTACTGAAAACTGTATAAAATGCAAATATATGGATTGTGTTGAAGTGTGTCCTGTGGATTGTTTCCATGAGGGGACAAACTTTCTGGTTATAGATCCAGCGGAATGTATAGACTGTACTCTATGTGAGCCAGAATGTCCTGCTGGCGCGATCTATAAAGAAGAAAATATTCCACTAGAATATCGCGAATTTATTAATATAAATGCACAACTATCTATTAAATGGCCAGTTGTAAGCGCAAAGAATGAACCATTAGAGGACGCCGACAAATGGGACGGTGTAAAAAACAAAAAAGTTTACCTTGATATTGAATTATAAGATAATAGGCGGACAAGATGGCTTTAATTAATACGGAAAACGGCCGTGCCAACCCTCAACGAAATACATCCTCCATACTGTATTTATCGGAAGGCTACAGCTATTCGGAGCTTTTCACCGATACGGGCTTGGCCCGTTTGGACGGCGATTTTCTGCGTTATCTGGGGGAGCAGGATGGGGGCCTGCGCGATGGGCTGCTGGCGTATCGGCGCGGGGCCGAGGGCCTCGATGGTCAGGCCCGCAGCGCCCTGCTGCTGGCGGTGGCCCCCCATCTGGAGGCTTTTGTGGCCCGGCTGTTCACCATCGAGGCGCAGGCCATGGCGCTGCAGGCGCAAACCCGCAGCCAGGATGTGGTCATGGCCTTCAAGAAGCACTTCGTGCTGCGCCGGGCGCGCCGTTATCGCGGTGAGTTTCCCCGCTCCTTTGCCGACCTCCAGCAGTGGCTGGACGCGGAGATCCGGCGTCACGGTTTTGCGGGTGCCGACCGGGAATGGGCCATTGCCCGCCTGGGGGAGATCTGGCTGGCGGACGAGGCGGCCTTTGCGCCGGAGATGGCGGGCCTGACCCAGTGGTGCGCCCTGGCCCTGAGCGACCCCCAGGCGGCGCAGGCGGTGGCGGACTGGCCCAGCTTCCGCCTGCCGCAGCGGGTGGATCCCACCCAACTGGTTCCCCTGGAGCGCCGGCAGCAAGGGGCAGGCACGGCGGTGCTGATGGCGCCGCTCGCGCAGTGGCGCCGACGCGACGGCTTTCACCTCACCGATCCGCGCATGGGCGCCCGTGCGGTGCAGAGCGAAGTCCATTATTGCCTCTATTGTCATGATCATGACGGCGACTTTTGTTCCAAAGGCTTCCCGGAGAAAAAGGGGGTGCCGGAGCTGGGGCTGAAGATCGATCCCCTCGGCGTCACCCTGACGGGTTGTCCGCTGGAGGAGAAGATTTCCGAAATGCAACTGCTCAAGCGCGACGGTTTCGGCATTGCCGCCCTGGCCATGGTGATGGTGGACAATCCCATGATCCCGGCGACGGGTCATCGCATCTGCAATGACTGCATGAAGGCCTGCATCTATCAAAAGCAGGATCCGGTGAATATCCCCGAGATCGAGACCCGCGTCCTCACCGACGTGCTGGGCCTGCCCTGGGGGGTGGAGATCTACGACCTCTTCACCCGCTGGAACCCCCTGCGGGATTGCCAATATCTGCCCAAGCCCGACAACGGGCGCAAGGTCCTGGTGGCCGGCATGGGGCCGGCGGGCTTCACCATGGCCCATCATCTCACCCAGGAGGGCTGCGCCGTGGTGGGCATCGACGGGCTCAAGATCGAGCCGCTGCCGGCCCAGTGGCTCGAGGCCCCGGTGCGCGACTGGAGCGCGCTGCAGGAGGACCTGGACGAACGGCTCCTGCTGGGTTTCGGCGGGGTGGCGGAGTATGGCATCACCGTGCGCTGGGACAAGAATTTCCTCAAACTCATCTATCTGAGCCTGGCGCGGCGCGCCCGCTTTCAGCTCTTTGGCGGCGTGCGCCTGGGCGGCACCATCACCCTGGAGGATGCCTGGGCGCTGGGCTTTGACCATGTCTGCATCGCCACCGGCGCGGGCTTGCCGCGCCTGGTGCCCATGGGCGAGAGTCTGGCGCGGGGCATGCGCCAGGCCAGCGACTTTCTCATGGCGCTGCAGCTCACCGGGGCGGGCAAGAAGAGCAGTCTGGCCAATCTGCAGGTGCGCCTGCCGGCGGTGGTCATTGGCGGCGGGCTGACGGCGGTGGATACGGCGACGGAGGTTCAGGCCTACTACATCAAGCAGGTGGAGAAGGTCCGCGAACGCTACGAGGCCATGGTGCCGACCCTGGGGGAGGAGAAGCTGCGCGCGGGGCTTTCCGCGGAGGATGCCCAGATCCTGGAAGAGTTCCTGGACCATGGCCGGGCCGTCCGGGAGGAACGGCGGCGCGCCGCGGCGGCCGGAGAGGCACCCGATTTCGTGCCGCTCCTGCAGGCCTGGGGCGGGGTGACCCTGGCCTATCGCAAGGGGATGAGTCAGTCGCCGGCCTATACCCGGAATCACGAGGAGCTCATCAAAGCCATGCAGGAAGGGCTCTTCTATGCCGAAGGCCTGGATCCCCTGCGCGCCGAGCTGGACGCCTACGGGCATATCGAGCGCATGGTCTTTCGACGCATGACCGAGGTGGAGGGGCAGTGGCTGAATAGCACGGCGGAGGTGGAGCTGCCGGCGCGGGCGGTCTTCATCGCCGCCGGCACCGTGCCCAATACCATTTACGAGCGGGAATACCCCGGCACCTTCGTCCTCGACGGCGACCATTTCCAGCCCCACATCGCCCACGGGGAGGCGTTGCAGGCCGTGCAGGTGGCTGCCCACTGCAAGGCCCCCGAAGCGGGTCCCTTCACCTCCTATGCCCACGACCGGCAGCGCATCAGCTTCATCGGCGATACCCATCCGGTCTTCCATGGCAGTGTCGTGAAGGCCATTGCTTCGGCCAAGGCCACCTACCCGCAGGTCATGGCCGTGCTCGCGGCCAGGCCGGTGGTGGCCGCTGACCTGGCCGCCTTCCGCGCGCAGATGGCCGATGCCCTGACGGCGCGTGTGCTGCGCATCGACCGGACGAATCCGGCGGTGGTCGAGCTCTGGGTCCGCGCACCGCTGGCCGCGCGGAATTTCCGGCCGGGCCAGTTCTTTCGCCTGCAAACCTTCGAGGCCACCAGTCCCATGCAATCGGGAACGCGCCTGCAGATCCCGGTGCTCACGGTGAGCGGCGCGGGGGTGGAAGGGGATGCCATTCGCCTCCTGGTCCTGCAATGGGGGACCGGGCCGCGCCTGGTGGGCCGTTTGCAGCCCGGGGACCCGCTGGTCCTCATGGGCCCCACCGGGGCGCCCACCCATATCCCCCAGGGGCAGACCATCCTGGTGGTGGCGGGGCGCTGGGGTGCCGCCGTGATGCTGGATATCGGCCCCGCCCTGCGCGCCGCCGGCAACCGGGTCCTCTATGTGGCGGCCCTGGGGCGGGCCAGCGAGCTGGATCACCAGGACGAGCTGGAAGCGGCGGCGGACCAGATCCTCTGGTGTACGGCGACGGGACCGTGCATTACGGCACGGCGGCCCCAGGATTGCGCGGTGGCAGCGGCGGAC
>NZ_JBTRXV010000169.1:0-4144 GCF_054608695.1 Thiomonas sp. | reverse complement strand
CACCGATGGTGGTCGCCAACTGGATCAACATGCAGTATTACGGATCCGTCGTCGACAACCAAAGATTCGGCAGCTGCAATAAAGTGCTGCACAACATCGTGGGGGGCTCTATAGGCGTATTCGAAGGAAATGGTGGCGACTTACGTGTTGGCCTTCCGCTGCAGTCGCTCCATAATGGTGAACGGTGGGTGCATGAACCCTTACGTTTGAATGTATTTCTCGAAGCACCGAAAACAGAGATTGATCGAATCATTGCCAAACACGAACTCGTGCGTGAACTTGTCGAAAATCGGTGGTTGTTCCTTTTTCAAATTGACGACGAGGACGGCGGCATCTACCTGCGCAACATGGACAGGCAATGGCAACCAATGTCTTCAGATTACTGAACCCACTGTTTCATACCTAAGCGTGAGCGAAGAGTGTCGCGATGATCGCTACTGAGCGACGATTATTTCCGCCCACATGCACCACGGCTCGTTTCTGGGGAATTTTGATTTCAAGTTAGGGCCAACAGATGCATAAGTTGGAGCTCGCTAAATTTATAAATTTTAAAAATCTATTATGAGTTTTCGAAAACCCATCTACAGTGGTTTAACCGTGGCCCTACTCACCCGGCATGGCAAGGAGAAAGTCGTCGCTCCTTTGCTGGCCTCCGCCATCGATTGCCAAGTGATTCAGGTAACTGGCTTTGATACCGACCAGTTGGGCACTTTCACGCACGACATCCCGCGTCCGGGCACGCAACTCGAGGCGGCGCGGAAAAAGGCGCGCATCGGCATGGGGCTGACAAGCTTGCCCCTGGGGCTCGCTAGCGAAGGCTGCTTCGGGCCGGATCCCTACACCGGAATGTTTCCCTGGAACGTGGAGATGATCGTCTGGATCGACGATACGCTGGATATCGAAGTGGTTGGTGTTGCCGCGGGCAAAACCAACTTCTCTCATCTGCTCACTGCAAACTGGGAGCAGGCCGAGGCATTCGTCCGTGCGATAGGTTTTCCTGAACACGGTTTGGTGGTGCGGCCGCAGCACGAGGACGATCCCCGCATCCGCAAAGGCATTGCCGACTGGGAAACTCTGCGCGAGGCCTTTAGCTGGGCCTGCGATGAGGGGGACAACGGCTGCGCCTTCCTGGAAACCGATATGCGCGCCCATGTGAACCCCATGCGCATGGAGATCATCGCCCAGGCCACACGGGATCTTGCACGCAAGCTTTGCACCCTCTGTCCCCTCTGTAACGCGCCCGGCTTCCAATTGGCCGAGCGCATCCCCGGCCTGCCCTGCGAAGATTGCGGCGCCCAAACCAGAGAAGCCCGGGCGGATATCCACCGTTGCGTCAGATGCGGTCACCAGGTGACGGTGGAGCGCACGGTGACGGCGGCTCCGGCGGGTCGCTGCGACTGGTGTAATCCATGAAACCGAAGCAACGCGAGGATCTCGCAGCTTTAGCCCGAAATGAATTGGAAATGGGTCACACCATGAGAACGAATACAGAAGAAGCGCGGGATGGTCATGTAACGAGCCTGCTCCTTTTCGTTCGCACAGCGGACGACCTTGCCCGCGCCTGCAGGGAGGTGGGGGAACTTTTCGCGTCTTGTCGATGTCGCCAAAGCGGTTCATTTGCCGACAGACGGATCTTGGGTGCATGGATTGATGAACACGCGGTCACCGAGCTCCCACAGGGGCTGAATCTACGGTTACCTTCCAACCAGACGATCCTGCTAGCGGTGCGAGAAACTTTCGCCTTGTGGGGTATCTGGGCGGTCGCATTGATCGAGTCCGTGTGCCTCGAGACAAAGGCTGGCATGGAGCTATCCCACGATATAGTGCTCGACGCGCTGAATGCGCTCGAGCGGTGCGACACCGCGAAGGTGGGCCGCTATTTACCTGCCTTCGCCCGCGACACGCCAAAGAATCAGGTTCGTGCCGAGATCAAACGACTCAATATCCGTTATCCGCTTCAGATCGAGCAGCCGATCTATTACGACCCAGTCACGGGGAGGTTGTCCTTGCAGAAAGAACGATTCCGATAGAAGCCAGAATCGGCTTCACGGCACGGCCTGCGGCTAGCCAATACGGCCAGGGGGTATCGCAGGTTGAGGGGGTATCGCAGGTTGATCATCTGGTCAATACGGATAGAGAAGAAGCCGTCAGCTATCGAAAAAAATAGAGCGCAAATTCCCAGAAATTAATATGGAAAATTAACATATTCCGGGAATTTTAGATGATCGAAAACGTGGTGTGAAACATGCATTCATACGTGTTTCAAGGGTTTGTTTAGGGAAGCGCTGATTTATTCGTTCGCGCGACCACGCCGCCTCCGTAAGTCTCTGATTTTCAAGACAGCGATGTCGCGTGTCCAGCACACTTTCGGAATAAATCAACGGCTCCTTAGTCGACCATTAAAGATGGCTAAATCGAATTGCGACAACTACACCATGATCCTGTCCCTGAGCGACAAGAAGGTGCTTCTGTCCCAAAAGATCAAAAGGAAAGGTAATGGTGCCCGTTGGAACCAATGATGCCCCAATACACCGCCACGTTGAACCTGGCATATCGGCGCAAACCATGACTCGACTGACCTTGGTACGCCCCGACGATTGGCATCTGCACTTGCGCGATGGTGAAGTGCTGGCCTCGGTGCTCCCCGACACGGCACGGCGGTTTGCGCGCGCCATCGTCATGCCCAATCTCAAGCCGCCCGTGACCACGGCGCAGCAGGCACTGGCTTATCGCGAGCGCATCCTGGCGGCTTTGCCGGAGAGTATGTCGTTCAAACCGCTGATGACGCTCCACCTCACCGAGGACACCGCGCTGTCCGAGATCGCCAAGGCCAGGACAAGCGGTTTCGTGCACGCGATCAAGTATTACCCGGCGGACGCGACCACGAACTCCGAGTTTGGCGTGACCGATATCAAGCGCTGCTACCCGGTGTTCGCCGCGATGGAGCGGCACGACCTGCCGCTGCTCATGCACGGCGAGGTGACCGATCCGGACGTGGACGCCTTCGACCGCGAGGCGGTATTCATCGAGCGCCATCTGGCGCCGCTGGTGCGCGCGTTCCCCGGCCTGCGCATGGTGCTGGAACACATCACCACCCGTGCTGCTGCCGAATTCGTCAGCCAGACCCCGAACAATGTCGCGGCGACCATCACCGCGCACCACCTGCTGCTCAATCGCAACGCGATGTTCGAAGGGGGCTTGAGGCCGCACCATTACTGCCTGCCGCTCTTGAAGCGCGAGGCGCACCGCGCAGCGCTCGTCGCCGCCGCCACCAGCGGCGACCCGAAGTTCTTCCTCGGCACCGACAGCGCGCCGCACCCACGCCACCCCAAGGAGTCCATCTGCGGCTGTGCCGGAATTTATACCGCACACGCCGCGATCGAACTCTATGCCGAAGTCTTTGAGGACGCTGGCGCGCTCGACCGGCTGGAGGCGTTCGCCAGTTTCCACGGCCCCGGCTTCTACCGGCTGCCACGCAACCGGGACACCCTCACCTTGGAGAAACGGAGTTGGACGGTGCCCGAGGAGGTGCATTTCGGGAAGGAAACGGGTGTGCCGCTGTGCGCCGGAAAAAGGATTGCGTGGAGACTGGTCGAATGAACGAGCGCAACGTTCGCTCGCGACATCCTCGGCGAGCCTGTGCATTGATACGTAAATTCCCGCCGCGCTTTCGCTGCGGCTTCAATTCTTAGGAGAGCAATAATGTCTGACAACCGCAGAAGCAAAACCGTCACCCAGGGCGTGCAGCGCTCGCCCAACCGCGCCCTGCTGCGCGCGGTGGGTTTCGGCGATGGGGATTTTGACAAGCCCATCGTCGGCGTGGCGAACGCGCACAGCACCATTACGCCGTGCAATATGGGCATCGGTGCATTAGCCGCGCGTGCGGAATCTGCCCTCAAAGCGGCTGGTGCAATGCCGCAAACGTTTGGCACCATCACCATTTCCGACGGCATTTCGATGGGCACCGAGGGCATGAAATATTCGCTGGTGTCGCGCGAGGTGATTGCCGACTCCATCGAAACGGTGTGCCAAGGCCAGAGCATGGACGGCGTGCTCGCCCTCGGCGGCTGCGACAAAAACATGCCGGGCGCGATGATCGCCATCGCCCGCATGAACATTCCGGCGATCTTCGTTTATGGCGGCA
>NZ_JBTRXV010000168.1:0-4225 GCF_054608695.1 Thiomonas sp. | reverse complement strand
AATCTTCCTCGAAGCTCCCACCGCCGGCAACAGCGCCACCTGCAAAAGCTGCGCCCACTGCCCCTGGATGGCCATGAACGGCCTCGAAGGCCTGGCCCATGCCCTGAAAACGGGCAGCGGCGAGATCGCTTTGGATGCCGGCCTGGCCGCGCGGGCGCGCCGCAGCGTCGCAAGAATGCTGGATTTCACGGCGAAACAGAAACGCGCCAGTGCCGCGCAAGGCGCGCTGGTGCCCGGAATCGGCGCCGCCTGAAGTCGGACAAGACTACAGCCAGCCGGGACTGACAATGTTTGCCTTGCCGGAGCACGGTCATGCGCCTCGCCATCGTCACCGACATTCATGGAAATCTGCCTGCACTCGAAGCCGTCGTCGACGACATCCAGCGCCGCGGAGTCGATGCGATCATCAACCTCGGGGACAGTCTGTCCGGTCCGCTGCTACCGCTGGAGACGGCGCAGTTTCTCATGGCGCAGGACTGGATTCATCTTGCTGGTAACCATGAGCGTCAGATCCTCACGCAAGGCCCGATGCAGAGGAGCGCATCTGATGAATTTGCTCACTCACAGCTCACCCCGAAAGAGTTCAAATGGATCGCGTGCCTGAAGCCAAGCCTGCAGTACACCCCTGAGATTTTTTTATGCCATGGCACACCGAGGAGCGATGCTGAGTACTTTCTCGAAACCGTCGAAGCGACCGGATTGCGAGCCGCGACGTCAGCCGAAATCGATGCGCGTTTGGGACGAGTGCAAGCTGAACTGATTTTGTGCGGGCACACCCACCTTCCAAGGGCCGTGCGAGCTTCAAGCGGGCAACTCATCGTCAATCCCGGAAGCGTCGGCTTGCCGGCTTATGACGACACGCATCCCTTCGCGCATCTCGTTGAAACGGGCTCGCCTGACGCGCGCTACGCGATTGTCGAGCGGCGGCCAAACGGATGGATTGCCGGTCTGATGAGTGTGCCCTACGCCCACCGGGCCATGGCTGAGCTGGCCCAATCCCGCCAAATGGCGGATTGGGCGCATGCGCTTGCGACCGGGTTGATGTCAAGATGCTGAGCAGACTCGTAGCCTGCATCGGTCGATCGAGTGTGCTCGGCGAAGAGGTCCGGCATCTCGGATACAAGCCCCATTCGCCAGGTGAGTTCGATGCGCGTGGTCGTGCGATTCAGGCCGCGCCTTGCGCTACCCAAGCCACCCATTGCTCGAACAGCCCCGCATCCCCCGCGCACAGCGCCGAGCGTTTGTCCAGGGTGTTGTTGAACACCGGTTCGCCCGCCAGCGTCTGGCCATGGCCGCCGGCCTCGGACAGGATGAGGCTGCCGGCGGCGTAGTCCCACAGGCCTTGGCTGCCGTGGAGGTAGAGGTGGAAGCGGCCGGCGGCGACCCAGCACCAGTCGAGTGCGACGGAGCCGATCGACCGTTGCGAGCTGTAGGGCGGGTGGGTGGCCAGGCGGGCGGCGAGCGCGGTGGGCAGGCGTTTGAAGTCGACGCAGGCGATGGTCTTGGCCAGGGGAATTTGCATGGTGGGGGCGGGCAGGGGCTGGCCGTTGAGTTGCGCGCCTTGGCCTTCGGTGGCGCTGAAGGTTTCGTCGCGCATCACGTCCACCACCACGCCCAGGCGCACGCGGCCGCCCTGCACCCAGGCGAGCGAGGGACCGAAACAGGGCAGGCCGGCGGCGAAGTTGCTGGTGCCGTCCAGCGGGTCGAGCACCCAGAGACCGGGGCCGTTCGGTGATGCAGCCTCCTCAGACATGAGGCGCTGCTGTTCCTCGGCGGACATTTCCTCGCCGAGCAGGGGGATGTGCGGCCAGAGCGCGGCCAGTTCGCGCTGCAGGCGGTGCTGCATGGCGAGGTCGGCGTCGGTGATCCAGGTGCCATCGGCCTTGAGGCGGGCGGCGGGGTTTTGGGCGCGGGGCAAAATTTCCTCGCGTGCGGCCGTGCGCACGAGGGCTGCGACGGTGGCGATGTCGGGGGTTGTGGCGGTGGTGGTGGGTCTGGGCATCGGCTGACGGGAGTGTGGGTGAATGTCGTGCACGCATTGTCGGGTAGGGGTCGCTGACCCGCCGCCTCCCCACCCCGGCCCTCCCCACCCCGGCCCTCCCCACCTGTGGGGAGGGAGCAAACCTCAGGGCACGAGGATGGTGGGCGCGGCCGGGGCGGCGGTTTGTGGCCAGTCGAGGCTGTAATGCAGGCCGCGGCTTTCGTGGCGCAGCTGGGCGGAGCGAACGATGAGTTCGGCCACCTGCAGCAGGTTGCGCAGCTCCAGCAGGTCGCGCGTGACGCGGAAGTTGGCGTAGAACTCGTCCACCTCCGACTGCAGCAGGTCGATGCGGTGGGCGGCGCGCTCCAGCCGCTTGTCGGTGCGGACGATGCCGACGTAGTTCCACATGAGGCGGCGCAGTTCGTCCCAGTTGTGGGCGATGACGACCAGCTCGTCGGCGTCGCTCACGCGGCTTTCGTCCCACGGCCGCGGGGCAAGCAGGGGGGGCTGCTCGGCCTCGCCAATGGCCTGCGCCGCCGCGGTGCCGAACACCACGCATTCCAGCAGCGAGTTGCTGGCCAGACGGTTGGCGCCGTGCAGCCCGGTGTAGGCCACTTCGCCCACGGCGTAGAGGCCGGGCAGGTCGGTGCGGCCAGCCAGGTCGGTGAGCACGCCGCCACAGGTGAAGTGCACCGCCGGCACCACGGGAATGGGCTCGCGCGCGATGTCGATGCCGAGGTCCAGGCAGCGTCGATGGATGGTGGGGAAGTGCTGGCGAATGAAGGCTTCGCCCTTGTGGGTGATGTCGAGATAGACGCAGTCGAGCCCATGCTTTTTCATCTCGAAGTCGATGGCGCGGGCCACCACGTCGCGTGGCGCGAGTTCGGCGCGCGCGTCGTGCGCCGGCATGAAGCGGGTGCCGTCGGGCAGCTTGAGCAGGCCGCCTTCGCCGCGCAGCGCCTCGGAGATGAGGAAGCTCTTGGCCTTGGGGTGGTACAGGCAGGTGGGGTGGAACTGGATGAACTCCATGTTCGCCACGCGGCAGCCGGCGCGCCAGGCCATGGCAAGGCCGTCGCCGCTGGCGGTGTCGGGGTTGGTGGTGTAGCGGTACACCTTGCCCGCGCCGCCCGTGGCCAGCACGGTATGCGCGGCGGGGTAGGTTTCCACGCGGTTGCTGCTGGTGTTGAGGGCGTAGGCGCCCCAGCAGCGGCGCGGGCCGACCATGTCCATGTGGCGGTCGGTGATGAGGTCCACCGCCACGTGGTTTTCCAGCAGGGTGATGCGCGGATGCGCCCGTGCCCGCGCCAGCAGGGTGCGCTGGATGGCGGCGCCGGTGGCGTCGGCCACGTGGGCAATGCGGCGCTGGCTGTGGCCGCCCTCGCGCGTGAGGTGCAGATCGCCGTGCTCGGTGTCGAAGGGCACGCCTTGTTCGCGCAGCCAGGCGATGGCGGCCGGGCCGTGTTCCACCACGAAGCGCGTGGCCGGCAGGTCGTTCAGCAAGGCGCCGGCCACCAGGGTGTCGTGCACATGGGCGTCGAAGCTGTCGCCATCGGCCAGCACCGCGGCAATGCCACCTTGCGCCCATTGGCTGGACGAAACCTCCAGCTCGCGTTTGGCCAGAACCGTGACCTGGAAACGCTCGGCCAGGTGCAGGGCGGTGCTCAGGCCAGCGAGGCCGCCGCCCAAAATGAGAACGTCGCAATGTTGCATGGAAATAGGAGTCGCATGGAAGAAGGCCGCGCGGGTGACGACCAAGCCACGATTGTCCACGGGAACGCCAACGCGCTGGCATCCACGGCACGAGACCCGCTGCGCGATGGGGTGGCCCTGGCGGGGTCGAGCAGCAATCGCCACCCGACTGACAAAGCCCCGCAAGGCGTGGAAAATAGGCGGCACAACACAACCATCAGGAGATGTGATGGATGCCTTCCTCCCTACGGGGATAGAGACAGGAGCACGGAGATGAACGCGAAGCTGTACGGAAGAAACCTGGCCGCTGTGATGGCGGGCGGGTCTCCGGATGGATACGGCATCGATGTGCCCAAGGCGTGATAGACCACGGTCTTCACCAACACCATCGGAGACCCGAGATGAATCGTAAGACTGGCATGAGCGCAGGGCAAATCATCGGCACGATCGACGGCCTGCAGGTCGTGGGGTTGGACATTGCCAAGCAGGTGTTCCAGATGCACACGGTGGACATCGCCACGGGGGAGATCGTCAACGTGCAGATCAAGCGCGGCA
>NZ_JBTRXV010000167.1:0-4415 GCF_054608695.1 Thiomonas sp. | reverse complement strand
GCGGTGCGGGCCGCCATCGCCCAGGCCCGTGTGGGGGCGCTGGTGGGGGCCGAGACCCTGGCGGCTCTGGCGGCCAGCGAGGTGCTGGCTCCGGCGGTGCTGACGCGGGCGGCGGCGGTGTTGCAGCGGGTGCAGCAGCAGGTGCAGCAACAGACACAACACCAGGCACAACAGCCGACAGGCGCGGACAACGCCGCGTTGCCGTATGACCGCGCCTTGCTCAGCCTGGTGAACCAGACCTTGCGCGCCCAGGGCCACCCGGCGATTCTGGGACCGATGCTGGGGCACGATCCCCTGGGCCTGCCCTCCTGCTATGACCCCGACCTGGTGCATGCCGATGGGGATCTGCGGGCGATGGCGCTGGGCATCGCGCGCACAGGCAGCGCCAGGCTGTGTCTGGCCGGGCCGCCGGGCACGGGCAAGACGGCGGCTGCGCGCTGGCTGGCGGATCAATGCGGGCTGCCGCTGCAGCTCTGGCGGGCGTCGGATCTGTTGGCCAAGTGGCTGGGGGCGAGTGAACGGCTGGTGGCGCGGGCCTTCCGGGAAGCGCAGGCGGATGGGGCGGTGCTGCTGATCGATGAGATCGATGGCCTGCTGCAGGATCGGCGCGGTGCAGCGCAGGCCTGGGAGGTGACGCTGGCGCAGGAGTTGCTGACGCAGATGGAGGCGTTCTGCGGGGTGTTCGTCGCCACGACCAATCGCCTGGAGGGGCTGGATCCGGCGGCGCTGCGGCGCTTTGATCTGAAGCTGCAGTTCCGCGCGCTGCGCTTCGAGCAGGCCTGGGCTTTGTTGGGCAGGCATTGCGCGGCCTTGGGGCTGGGGGTGCCGGAGGACGGGCTGCGGCAAGACCTGCAGGCGCTGGCCTCGCTGACGCCGGGGGACTTTGCGACGGTGGCGCGGCGGCATCGCTTGCAGCCCCTGCGCAGTGCGCACGACTTCGTCATCGCGCTGCGCGCGGAATGCGGCTTCAAACCGGGTGGGGTGGGGGCTGGGACCATGGGGTTTGTGTGAGGCGGGCTGTTAGGGAGGCTTCGGCCCGGGTTGCCAGCCGGGCTAAACCCAATACTGTTCAGATAGAAGTAAATCGATGATAATCTGTCCCTGTCGAGACTTCGATGGAGACGGACGATGGCGAGAACCCGCAAGGCACTGCCGGCGAGAGTGGACGTTGCGCACCTGATCAGCGCAGGCGTGCTGGCCAGCGTGTGCCCGCGCGCGTTGATCGAGGAGGTGCTGGCCGATACCGGCAAGGCAAGCCAACGCCAGCGGCGGCTGCCGGCGCCGGCGGTCGTGTACTACGTGATGGCCTTGGCGCTGTGGCGTGAGGCGCCGCTGGAGGAGGTGCTGCGGGTGGTGTGCGAGGGTCTGCAGTGGCTCGGCGGTGGTGAGGCCGGCGCGGTGCAAGCCAGCAAGTCAGCGATCTCGCAGGCTCGCACCCGACTGGGCTCGCAGGTGATGCGCCAACTGGCCGAACGCGTGCTGCGGCCGCTGGCCGCTCCTGGTGCGCCGGGTGCGTGGTACCGAGGGCTTCGCGTCATGGCCCTGGACGGCAGTTGCATGGACGTCGCCGACGAGGCGGCCAATGCCGAGTACTTCGGCTACCCGGGCGCCTCACGCGGGCAGAGTGCGTTCCCGCAGGCGCGGCTGCTGGGGCTGGTGGAGTGCGGCACGCATGGGGTGACGGCCGCCGAGGTCGCGCCCTACGGCCACAGTGAACAAGCCATGGCGGCGAAGATGTTGCCGGCCAAGCTGGAGCCCGACATGTTGGTGCTGGCCGACCGAAACTTCTACGGCTTCAAGCTTTGGCGCATCGCCTGCGCCACCGGCGCCAAGCTGGCCTGGCGGGTCCAATCCAACCTCAAGCTACCGGCGGAGCAGATGCTGCCCGACGGCTCCTACCTCAGCACCGTGTTCGACAGCAGTGACCACGCGCGCCGCTCGGGACAAACGGTGCGGGTGATCGACTACACGCTGCAGGACTCGGCCACCACGTCCCAGGACAGCTACCGGTTGGTGACCAACATCCTGGAGCCCGCCGAGGCGCCGGCCTTGGAGTTGGCTGCGCTGTACCACGAACGCTGGGAGATCGAAGGCGTCTTCGACGAGTTCAAGACGCACCTGCGCGCCAACAGCACGGTGCTGCGCAGCAAAACGCCCGATCTGGTTCTGCAAGAGCTGTGGGGCTTGCTGCTGGCGCACTTCGCCATCCGCCAGTTGATGGCGCAAGCGGCCTGGCCGCGCGGGCTCGACCCCGATCGTTTGAGCTTCACGCACGCGGTGCGTGTGATCAAGCGCAAGATGCCGCAAGCTGCGGCTGTTCCCCCCTGAGCGGTTGGCTGCCTGGCGCGATGCGCTGCTTGAGGCGATCGCACGCGGTCGATGCGTCAGCAGCCGCGGGCGCTTCAATCCGCGCGGCGTCAGGCGCAAGATGAGCAACTTCAACGTCCGCCATCGCGGCGAGTCGCTCCACCAGAGGCATCAGCCGACGCCAGTGCTCCGTATCTGAACAGTATTGGGGCTAAACCTCCTTCCACAAGACGCTGATCGGCAGGGCATGCAGGCCGGGCCCGAAGGGCAGAACGGCCTCGCCGTCATACAGCACCACGCCCGCAATCAAGCGTGCGCCAACGGCGTCCTGGAGTTTGCGCAAACCCTTGAAGTCGGCCGCCGTCACCGTCGATGCGGCCTTGACCTCGAGACCGACGAGCTTCTGTCCTTGCTCGACGACGATGTCGACTTCGACGCCGTCCTTGTCTCGGAAGTGAAAGAAGGCGCTGCGCTCCCCGGCCCAACTGGCCTGGCGGCGCAACTCCTGGTAAACGAAGGTTTCGAGCAATTGCCCGAACAGTCGACGATCGTCCCACAAGCCTTGGGCGTCGACACCGAGCAGGGCACAGGCCAGCCCCGTGTCGCCCAGGTGCAGTTTGGGGGTCTTGATCAGGCGGCTCAGGCGGTTGCTGTGCCAAGGAGGCAGTTCTTCCAACAGGAAGATGCGCTGCAGCAAGGACACATACTCGCGGATGGTCGGGCGGCTGAGCTGGAATGGCGCGGCGAGGTCGGTGACGTTGAGCAGATGCGCTGTTTGCCCTGCGGCCATGGCCATCAGACGGGGCAAGGCGTCCAGGGCGGCGATGCGTGCCAGGTCGCGCACATCGCGTTGCACCAGGGTCTCGACATAGTCGCGGTACCAGGCTGTGCGACGCCGTGAGGTGCCACGCGCAAGCGCGGCGGGGAAACCTCCGGCGGCCACCCGCTCGGCCAGCGCCTTGCCCAGTCTGGCGTGGGGTTGGGTGTGGGGTCGGACGTGCGCCCGGGGTGGGACGCTGGCGCTGAACAAGGCGGCCAGCAAGTCCGTCGGCACCGCCGCCAACTCGGCCTGCGCCAGCGGATGCAGCCGCAGGATCTCCATGCGCCCGGCCAGCGAATCGGCCAGCTTGGGCAACAGCAGGACATTCGCCGAGCCGGTCAGGATGAATCGCCCGGGTCGGCGATCGCGATCAACGGCGGCCTTGAGGGTGGTGAAGAGCAGGGGCACGCGCTGCACTTCGTCGAGAATGACCTTGTCGGGCAAATCCGCCACGAAACCGACTGGATCGGTTTGGGCCGCAGCGCGCTGCACGTCATCGTCAAAGCTGATGTAGGCATAGCCGTGCTGCGCCCCGACGGCACGAGCCAGCGTGGTCTTGCCGCACTGCCGCGGCCCATGGATGAGGGCAACAGGCGTATCGCTCAAAGCCTCGATCAAGCGGGGCTGGACAAAACGGGGATGATGTTCGAAGGCTTGCATAGCGTCCGATTGTAAATTGATAAGCGTCCAATTGAAAATCGATCGACCGACCATCCGAAACGATTTCAGGCGAATCGAGTTGCCCGATGCGGCAACGTGGCAAACGGATGGGCAGGATCCATGCTGAACTGTGTTCGTCGACTTGCGCACACCGCAAACGCCGGTAAGATTCGAGCGTCTTCACATCCCCAAGGCCCTTCTCACCCGCGCAGATCCTGAACCGACCGCCACTGCGGTCCCGAAATTGGACTGATGCACGCCCGACGTGCGTCCGCAATGTCCAACACCTTCAGGAGATGTGATGGATGCCTCCCTCCCTACGGGGATTGAGACAGGAGCACGGAGATGAACGCGCAGCCGTTCGGGAGTGGCCTTGCCGCCAGGGTGGCGGGGTGGGTCTCCGGATGGAGACGGCATCGATGTGCCCAGGGCGTGATAGACCACGGTCTTCACAAACACCATCGGGGACCCGAGATGAATCGTAAGACTGGCATGAGCGCGGGGCAAATCATCGGCACGATCGACGGCCTGCAGGTCGTGGGGTTGGACATTGCCAAGCAGGTGTTCCAGATGCACACGGTGGACATCGCCACGGGGGAGATCGTCAACGTGCAGATCAAGCGCGGCA
>NZ_JBTRXV010000166.1:0-4548 GCF_054608695.1 Thiomonas sp. | reverse complement strand
GTATCTCGCTCCCTACGGACAGATCAAACTCCACCCACCAGACCTCACCGCGCTTCATCGGCCATATCTGCCACGAGAGCGTTGCACCATGCCATCGCCTCGGCCTCGCGCTCCGGATCGGCGGCCATCGCCTGGTAACCATCGTCCAGAGCCGTATCAAGCACATGCGGCTTGAGGAGGTCCTCGATGAACTGGCTCATGTGCCGCCTGCCGACCGTCCGGTAGAGTCCTTCATACACGGCTTCATCCAGTGAGATCGTCATTTTCTTGTGCATAGTCCCCTCTTTTCATGTAATACGTCATACTACTATAGCACGTTTTTTCGTTTCATCATTTTTCGAGATGCCCCGACTTGAATTGGAAGGAGCTCTCCCCTATAATTTTCACCACACCTGATGCACCTATAGGTATTATAGGAAGCTAACGGGTGCTTAATGGTGTGATATAGTGCTAACAGGTGCAAATATATGCGAAGGGGTGCAAATGGGAAGCGAAAAAGTGCGCGATGTCAGCGGAAGCGGCCTTATCTCATTGATAGACAATATAAAGAGTGAGCCGACCGGCCTTACGAAAACGATCCGGAGAAATTTTGATCTTATTGCGGAGGCCCGGGAGATCGGAGCGGGCTGGGGAGAGATCATAAAAGCGCTGGATCGGGAGTGGTCAGAAAAAATCGTCCGGACCGCCTATTCAAAAGAGCGCCGCCGCCGTGAAAAGGAAGGAGTGAAGGCGGGCAGGCAGGCGATTAAAGCAGAAGCGGTTCCTGAAAAAACGGAAAGGAAGGAGAACGTCCCCGAAAAGAAACCCGGGATCCTGAAAGAAGAGAAAAAAGGACTCCCGGGACCTCCTCAGGCGGCCCCGACGGGTGGGGTCGTGACGGGAAGCAAAACGCCAGATCCGAAAGAAGCGGAAGCAAGTGGCTCCAGATGGCCGGAAATCAAATATTAAGAGGAGGTCGAAGATGGGAAAGGATATTCTGATCGTTCACGGAGATAAGGGTGGGGTTGGAAAATCGACGTATGCCGGCCTCGCAATCGATTATCAGATCCAAAAGGGGGATGGGGAGGTGGTCGTGGTAGAGGGGGACAAGAAGATCGATGATGTCTCAAGGCGGTATCAAGGAGTGAGCGGGGTCACCGGAATGATTGTCGATCTTGCCCGACCGGATTTTTCGGAGGAGGCGATTCTCGGGCTATTCGAAGAGATCGAGCGGCGCGGGGGAAACCACATCGTGATCAATCTTCCCTCAGGTGGATCGAGCACGATTGACGCGCAGGCGGAAATCGTCATACCGACAATCCGGAGTCTTGGCTACGAAGTCTACGTTGCCTGGCTCATCGGGGCGGATGAGGATTCCGTCACACTGGCCGAGGAATCGGCCATGTGCCGGGAAGCGGACAAAAAGATAGCCGTACTGAATGAAAAGGAAGGAAACCCGGAGAAGTTCCCCTGGTATCAAAGCGGATTCAGGAAGGAGTGGCTGGAATCCGGGGGGCTGGAAGGGGTTTTGCCGTGTCTGACCGAGCGGGTGGCGATCAAGGTCCGGAAAATCCCGGGCCGCTACTCCGATCTTGAGAGAAGTCCGGAGCTTGTTATCGTCGAGAAGGCGTCTGTTTCCCGGTGGGTCAGAAAAGCATGGGAAATGGCGGTCGCTCCGCTTTACGCGGCCGGGGTGGAAGGTCTATCAAATGGTGGGGTGGTATCACCCGACCATAATCCCCCAAGGAGAAAAAATGGACGTTGAAAAAGTCTTTGCAAATGTCACTGGCCGGAAGATGAGTCCGGACGAAGTGACGCGATACCTGAAATTTCAAAAGGAGTTTGAGGTCCCCGACACGGATCCGACGTGGATGATCTTCGTCTGGTTTGAGTTCTATCAACGGATTTTCGAACAGTTCCCGGAAAAAGCCCGGAAAGAAGCGGAGGAAGGCGCCCGCGAACTCCGCAAGGCCTCCATCGCCGTGACAGAAGCCTCGGCCGCTGTGGTTAAGGAGAGTCGAGACAAGGCGGTGGGGGCGATTGAAAAATTGCAGGAAAAAGCCAAAGGCGACATTGCAAACGCTCTGGGACCGATTCTTGTGACCAAAATCGGCGAAGCTGTCGATGAACTCAAGAGCCATTCGAACCGGCCTCTGCACAAAAGATGGCTGATCGTCACGGCCGTGGCGATCGTCGTCGCGCTGGGGCTGGGAGGATGGGGAACTTATGTGGTCCACAAAAACTGGGTTGCCGAAGGTGAAGGAAATGGTTACGCGAAGGGATTCGCGGAAGCGTCTAAAATCGTAACAGACAAGTCAAAAAAGGAAGGTGAAAAAAAGGGTTACGCAGAGGGTTACGCGAAGGGAGTTGCGGTGATCCCGGCGGTGAATAGTTTCTATAGTCTTTTTTATTGCAATATTGCAGGCTGGACAGTGGATCGGGAAGGAGAAAAATTTTATTGCGTCCCCGGCCCGGACCCGACAACCGGAGAAATAAAAGGAGTGAGGGTTCGCTGATGCTGTCGATCACGGTCAAAAAAGGTCGGACGGGCAAAGACCTGGCCGGCGTGGCGGACTACCCCGACGAGAACCGGACCAAGGAAAAACAGGTCGGGGCGGTCGAGGACTACTACGCCCAGGGGTCGGCGGCGACCCCTTCCCGGTGGCTCGGATCCGCCGCCCGGGAGCTCGGTCTTCATGGAGCGGTGAAGCGGGAGGACCACCTCAAGACCCTCCAGGGGAGGGATCCCCGGACCGATTCGGCCCTGGTCCAGAAGGCCGGAGAGAAGCGGCGCTATGCGATCGATCTGACCTTTTCCGCTCCGAAATCCGTCTCGATCCTGTGGGCCGTGGGAACCGAGGACGTCAAAAAAGGCCTCGAGGCCGCCCAGGACCGGGCGGTCGAGAAGACCCTGGCCTTTATTGAGGAAAAGTTTGCCCTGGCGCGGCGGGGAAACGCAAAAGAAGGAACGATCACGAAAGAACACGTGAAGCTTCTGGCGGCCGTCTACCGCCACGGCAGTTCCCGCGAACTGGACCCCCAGATCCACTCCCACGCCATGCTCCAGAACCTTGGACTGAGAGCGGACGGGACTTGGGGAGCGTTGAACGAAAAAGAGCTTTACGACTGGAAAATGGCCTTGGGGGCCGTCTACCGGGCGGAACTGTCTCAGGAAATCGGGGGGCTCGGATTCGGAATCGAAGCCGACCGGGAGTATTTCCGTGTTCAGGGCGTTCCCAAGGAACTGGAAGAGGAGTTCAGCAAGCGCCGTTCACAGATCGAGGCGGCGCTCAAAGAAAAAGGCTGGTCGGGCGGGAAGGCGGCGGAAGTCGCGGCCCTCGACACGAGAAAAGCCAAAGAGGTCCTCGAACCCGAAGTTCTCAAGGAGCAATGGACGGGGATTGCTGCAGAATATGGGATCTCCGGAAAGACGCTAGCGGCCCTTCGGAGCGTGGAGAGGGAATCGAAGCCTGTTTCGATCGAGCGTCCCGGGCCTTTCCGGACGCTGACGGCGATGGAAGCGGTCTTTTCGGAGCAGGATCTTTTCCGGGAGGCCGGCGTCGCGTGCTCGCAGACCGGCCGGGGGCTCGACTGCGTGAAGCGGGAAGTCGAAGGTCTCCTGAAAGATCCGGAGATCGTGAAACTGCGGGGGAAGGACGGGGCGATCTACTACACGACCCGGGAAATGCTCGCCCTTGAAAAAGAGATCCAGTCCCTGGCCCGCGATGGGAAAGAGGACGTCCGGCATATCGTGGATCCCTCTGCGGTCCGGTCCGGAATTTCCCGGTACGAATTCGAGAAAGGCTTCAAACTGTCGGGTGAGCAGCGTAACGCGATCGACCATCTGACCACCCGGACCGGCCGGATCCAGATTCTGGAGGGGCACGCCGGGGCCGGAAAGAGCACGGCGCTGGTCCCGGTCCGGTATGCCCTGGAATCCCAGGGCTACGAAGTCATCGGGTGCTCCCTCCAGGGGAAAAAGTCCGCCGGTCTCCAGAAGGACACCGGGATCCGCTCCCAGACCATCGCGAGCTTTCTCGGTGAGATCCAGGGATACGAGCGGGAAGACGGGACGCAGGCCGAGCCCAGGAAGAAGCTGACGGAGAAAACCGTTGTCGTCGTGGACGAGGCGGCGATGAACGACACCCGGCTGATGGCCGGACTGATCCGCGAGACCGGGAAAGCGGGAGCCAAGCTCCTGCTGATCGGGGACGAAAGCCAGGTGCCTCCCGTGGCCGCCGGAAATCCCTTCAAGACCCTCAAGAAAGAACTCGGGTACGCCGAGGTGACGGAAAACCGCCGGCAGAGAGAGAACTGGCAGAAAGAGGCCTCCCGGGAGATCCGGGATGGAAAGGTTGCGGAAGGACTTCAAAAGTACCTGTCGGCCGACATGATGGTCCTCGCCAAAGACCGGGACGAGGCGATCGAGAAAACCGTCGAAGCCTGGGCGAAGGCCTTCGATCCGAAGACCCCGGAAAAAACGCTCCTGACCGCCTACCGGCGAGCGGACGTTCTTGAGCTGAACGCCGCCGCGAGGTCGGAGATAGCCGCCCTCCGGACCGGGCCCCC
>NZ_JBTRXV010000165.1:0-4579 GCF_054608695.1 Thiomonas sp. | reverse complement strand
GCCTGCTGAAACGTCAAGGACGCCGATGCCGCAAGCGCAGGACCAGGCGCCAAAGCAAGCCGAGCCTGTGAAATCTGTGCCCTTCCTGCCCATGCTGGATCTGAGCCCATTGCCCCAGCAGGACAGCGCGCATGGCCAGGAGCCAGGGGTGCCTCGGCGCGGCCAGCCGAGGAGCAGCAGGGGGCATGGGCGCGGTGGACACGGACGGTGATTCGCCCCTTGGGACTGAAACACCACTGGAGGCGTGGCATCGGGTCGATAGTAGTGTTCGATTCTTGAGTGAACCTAACTGGTTGATCTCACTCAAGAGCGTTCTCGGGGTAAAGCGCTAGCCCCACAGGCCAAGCGCAAGGCGACGGCCAAGTTGATTGCAAAGCATCACTTGTCGGAGCGCTGAGCATACCGTTTCGTGGGGCTCTCCAGAGACAGCTACCACTATTCGCACAACCGGATGCGCTGAGCCAGCACGTCGTGCCAAGCCTGGCGGGCACCATAGATCCGGTCGCCGTCGACGAAGCTCCGGCGCCTTGGCTCCTTGCCATGTCATTGTGCACTTTCGCCATAGGCCGATCCAGCGAATAGGTACTCCATGAATGCACTGGCGATCGGGGTAGGCTGCTTGCCCGCTGGGTAGGCGACATACCACTTGCGACCCAGCGGAAAACCATGCACGTCGAGTACTGCCAGTTCCCCCCTCGCGAGTTCCGCGCGTATCGTGCTATCAGACAATATGGTTATACCAAAACCGGCAACCACGACCTGCTTGACGGCCTCGTTGCTCCCAAACTCCATGCGCGTTTTGATGGCGACACCATGCTGCTCGAAGAACTTCTCGGCGGCCAGGCGCGTTCCCGAACCTGGCTCGCGCAGGATGAATGGAACGTCCCGCAGGTGAGACGGGGCGATATCCTTTTCCAGCAGCAGGGGATGGTCTGACCGCGCCACCACCACCAGGGCATTGTCGGCGAAAGGTTTTGCTATGACATTCATGTGTGCCGGCGGCTGGCCCAGGATGTAGAGATCGTCCTGGTTGCGCGCGAGCCGTTCCAGCAGCCCCTCCCGATTACCGACGAACAGGGCGGAGTCGACGCCGGGATGTTTCGCGCAAAACGCCCCCAACAAGCGAGGGATAAAGTATTTAGCGGTGGAAAGAGTGGCGAGCTTTAGGCTGCCTTTTTCCAATCCCTGGAGCGCGGCCAACTCTTGAGTGAGGAGCTCCAGCCTGTCGAGTACGTCTCGACAGGCCGTCGTCAGAGCCTCCCCAGCCGGGGTAAGGTAGATTTTCTTGCCGATCTGATTGAAGAGGGGCTGGCCGACAGCCTCGGCGAGTTGCCTGACCTGGATGGACAGGGCTGGCGGCGTCAGGTGCAACTCCTCAGCAGCACGTGTGAAGCTCATGTGCCGGGCCACGGCAGCGAAAATCTTGAGTTGGTGCAGGGTGGCGTGACGGATAGGCATTGTTCATGTTAAGTCATCGTAAAACGTAATAGTAAATACTTTTAACTTTTATTAAAAAATTGAATCCTCCACAATGCGACTCAAGCATCTCAAAACGCTGGGTCACCCCCCCAAAATTTCCTTGTCCCCCTTATGGGGGCAGCGCCCCCATAAGGGGGTGCAGGACTCGCATGAAGATTCCATTGCGTTTGTCAACTATGTCATTAGGAGAGAAACATGGCCGTGAAAAAGTATGAGGCAGGTGTTAAGGAGTATCGGCAGACCTATTGGATGCCGGAATACGCGCCCTTAGATTCGGACATCCTGGCCTGTTTCAAGATCACCCCGCAGCCGGGCGTGGACCGTGAAGAAGCCGCCGCCGCAGTGGCCGCCGAGTCTTCCACCGGAACCTGGACCACGGTGTGGACCGATCTGTTGACCGACCTGGATTACTACAAGGGCCGCGCCTACGCCATCGAGGACGTGCCCGGCGACGACACCTGCTTCTACGCCTTCGTGGCCTACCCGATCGACTTGTTCGAAGAGGGTTCCGTGGTCAACGTGTTCACCTCGCTGGTCGGCAACGTGTTCGGCTTCAAGGCCATCCGCGCCTTGCGCCTGGAAGACGTGCGCTTCCCTCTCGCCTACGTCAAGACCTGCAACGGGCCGCCGCACGGCATCCAGGTCGAGCGCGACAAGATGAACAAGTACGGCCGTCCGCTGCTCGGCTGCACCATCAAGCCCAAGCTGGGCCTGTCGGCCAAGAACTATGGCCGCGCCGTGTACGAGTGTCTGCGTGGCGGTTTGGACTTCACCAAGGACGACGAGAACGTCAACTCGCAGCCCTTCATGCGCTGGCGCGACCGCTTCCTGTTCGTTCAGGATGCCATCGAAAATGCCCAGGCCGAAACCGGCGAGCGCAAGGGTCACTACCTGAACGTGACTGCCCCGTCTCCCGAGGAAATGTACGAGCGCGCCGAGTTCGCCAAGGAGCTCGGCTCGCCCATCATCATGCACGACTACCTCACGGGCGGTTTCTGCGCCAATACCGGCCTGGCGCGCTGGTGCCGCAAGAACGGCATGCTGCTGCACATCCACCGCGCCATGCATGCCGTGATCGACCGCAATCCGCACCACGGCATCCACTTCCGCGTGCTGGCCAAGGCGCTGCGCCTGTCCGGCGGCGACCACCTGCACTCCGGCACCGTGGTGGGCAAGCTCGAAGGCGACCGCGAAGCCACTTTGGGCTGGATCGACTTGATGCGTGAATCCTTCATCCCCGAAGACCGCTCGCGCGGCATCATGTTCGACCAGGATTGGGGCTCCATGCCCGGCGTTTTCCCCGTCGCTTCCGGCGGCATCCACGTGTGGCACATGCCCGCCCTGGTCAACATCTTCGGCGACGACTCCGTGCTGCAGTTCGGCGGCGGCACGCTGGGGCACCCCTGGGGCAACGCCGCCGGCGCCGCCGCCAACCGCGTCGCGCTGGAAGCCTGCGTCGAAGCGCGTAATGAAGGGCGCGAGCTGGAGCGCGAGGGTAAGGAAATTCTGACCAACGCCGCCAAGGACAGCCCGGAACTCAAGATCGCCATGGAAACCTGGAAAGAGATCAAGTTCGAGTTCGACACCGTGGACAAGCTGGACGTGGTTAACCGCTGATTCTGAGGGGTGCAACTCCCAGGTGGCGTGAACGAAAATTCACGCAGTGCGAAGCCAAACATGCCCATTTTTTCATTATAAAGAAAGGAATGCAAATGGCCGACATCATTCAAGATTACAACTCAACCCCCAAGTACGAAACCTTCTCGTATTTACCGGCTATGACGCCGGAAAAAATGCGCCGCCAGATTACTTGCATCATAAATCAGGGTTGGAACCCCGGCATCGAGCACGTGGAACCGACGCGCGCCTTCAACTACTACTGGTACATGTGGAAGCTGCCCATGTTCGGCGAGCAATCCGTGGACACCATCATCACCGAACTGGAAGCCTGCCATCGCGCGCACCCCAACCACCACGTGCGACTGATCGGTTACGACAACTACTCGCAGAGCCAGGGCAGCTCTTTCGTGGTGTTTCGCGGACGCTAAGTAAGGTTGGAGCGTGGCTATCCAGCAGATGACCCGTGCGTGCAAGAGCCTAGTTGAATACATAAGGATCAAGGCATAAGCGACACTATGACAAACAATACGGCATTTCCACGCCCGGCTCACGTCGCCACGCTGGTGGCGAAATCATCTGCGTCGGCGCGTACGGCGAGTAATTCAACCCCCATAGGGGCAACAGTTTCGGCAACGGAGGCAACGGGCAAGGCGTTTTCCCGTGCGCGCCGCCAAGCATTGGCTCAACGCGGTAAATTGGGCGTCATTCGGGTAACGGCACCGGTGAGCGCGGATATCCGCGTGGCAGCTCCAGCCATGCCGGCATCCGCACCTACTCCCGTAGAAATGTTTGCATCCGCAACAGCACAAGCAACCGCTACCAGAGGTGATTGTGGTTGCGGCCGCAAATCCGGCTCGATCACGGGATTGAGCGGGCGTGACGCGGCCCGTGCCCGCCGCGAGGAGCTTTGCCAGCAAGGGCGCGGCGACCACCCCGCGTGCCGACCCAGCGGCCGGGTACGCCAGAAGCCGGCCACTCCCACCAAAGTGGAGCAAGGCACCACCCTGAGCGGCACCACTGTGACCGGCACCCAGGTGGAGCGTAGCGCCAAGGTAACCGGTGCTGAGCCGGGCAGTTGCCGCGCCATCACCGGCACCGAATACATCGGCGCCGAGCAGTATGGCGAGTTGTGCGCGGCCATCCCGGAGCCAGCAGCGGCCAAGGTCAGCGTCGGGAGCACCAGCCGAGGCCAGCGCGTGAGCGGGGTCGAGCTTGGCCGCAGCGTGAAGGTGACCGGCGATGAACATGGCGCCTGCAGGACGGTGACCGGCACCGAATATCTGAGCGCCGAAAAATTTGAATCGTTTTGCGCGACCAGGCCTGTGCCCGCGCCTGCCAAGGTCGGCGTGGCCACTACCCAGGCCGGTCAGCGCGTGAGCGGAACCGAAGTCGGGCGCAGCGCCAGGGTGACCGGGGATGAACCCGGCTCCTGCCTCAAGCTCACCGGCAGCCAGTATTACCAGCCGGAGCAGTTCGGCAA
>NZ_JBTRXV010000164.1:0-4584 GCF_054608695.1 Thiomonas sp. | reverse complement strand
TCAAGAAGGTGGCCTTGATCGCCTGCATGCGCAAGCTGATCACCCACCTCAATGCCATCACCCGGGACCACCTGAACGCTCAAAATCAGCCTCTCACTGCTTGACTTTCAACACGGTTACTCAGGCCGCGAGCAGGCTGCGGTGGTCTTGCGCCTGGGCGCAGGCGAGATAGGCCTCCATCAACCGCGTCGGGTCGGCCAGCAGCTTGTCTTTCCAGGCGCCGAGTTTCACCCGCCCTTCCACCAGTCCGCGCAGCACGCCGATGTGGGCGGTGGTGCCGATGCTGTTGCTGCCGACCATGACGTCACCGTCGAACTGCAGGCTCAAGTGGCGATGCCCGGGGCGGTCGGTCAACTCCACGCCCTGGCCGCCGGGAACGCCCTGCCACTGGCCGAAGCTGCAGGAGATGAGGCCCAGGGTGTCGAGCACGTTGATCTGGGTCACGCCGCGCAGCTGGGCGTGCTTACCCGCCATATTCATCGCCGCGACATAGGCCTGGTCGACGGCATTGGGTTGGATGGCACTGACGATGGGCTTGCCGTAGATCGCGTCGAACGCCTCGGCGCAGTCGCCCGCCGCAAAGATGCCGGGGACATTGGACTGCATGCGCTCGTCGGTCAGCACACCTTGCAGGCAGCGCACGCCCGAGCCCTCGAGAAAGCCGATATTGGGCTTGACCCCGGCGGCGGAAATCACCAGATCGGCGGGCAGACGCGCACCCGTGGACAGGCGCACCGCGAGGGGCGCTTGAAGATCGGCGGGGTTGGATTCGATGGATTCGATGCGCGCGCCGGTGTGCACCGCCACGCCCTTGGCCTGCACCCAGTCGCGGATCATGCCGCCTGCGGTTTCGCCCATCATGCGCGGCACCATGCGGTCGCCCATTTCCACCACCGTGAGCTGCACGCGACGGCGCACCAGCGATTCCATGATGATGCAGCCGATGAAGCCGGCGCCGAGCTGGACGACGCGCGCGCCAGGCACCGCGAATTGCGCGATGGCGCGCGCGTCGTCCAGCGTCCAGCAGGCATGCACGCGCTGGGCGTGAATGCCGGGGATGGGGGGCAGCGCGGGCTTGGAGCCGGTGGCAATCAGCAAGGTGTCGAAGGCCAGCGTGCCGCCTAATTCCAGCGCCAGGGTTTTGGCGGCGGTGTCCACGGTTTTCACCCGGTCGCGCTTGAGCGCGATGCCGAGCTGCTGCCAATGGTGCGGGTCTTTGCGCAGCCAGGTGCCGCGCTCGGTGATGTCGCCGTGCAGCAGATAGGGAATGGCCATGCGCGAATACGGCGGTGCGTCTTCGTCGCCGATCAGGGTGATGGTGTCGGCCGCCGGTGCGTTCTTGCGCAGGGTTTCGGCCGCAACGACGCCGGCCGGGCCGTTGCCGATGATGACATGGTGGTTCATGTGGGTTCCCCATTTCCAAGCTGGCGCAGGGCCGCCCCAGGCCAGCTTGGCTGACGAGACCGGCGCAAAGTATCGTGCGAGCAAAGCGAGCGAAACTTTGCGCCGTTTCTTCACAGGCCGAGCCGCGTCCGCGTCTCGGGTTTGAGCGTGCCCTCGGGCGTCCAGCCGCGCAGCTCGTAATACTTGGGCAGCATTTCCGGCAGCTTGTTCACCATGCCTTTGGCGGGACCGGTTTTGGCCGGTTCCTTCAGCAGGCGTGGCGGCAGGGTGTCGTCCTTCGCGGTGAAGCCGGCGCGGTTGTTGTAGTCGCGCTCCATATTCCAGATGCGCTCGCCGATGGTGCTCAGGTTCTCCATGCTGAAACCCTCATCACAAGCTGCGGCCAGCTGCGGCTGCAGGTCGGCCAGGGTCCAGGCGAAGGTGGTGAACACACACACGCCGGCCGAGTCGAACACGGCGGTGGCGTCCTGGAAGGCTTTCACCAACTCGGGTTTGCCGTCGGCCACCAGCGGGTCGGTTTTCACCGGAATGCCCAGCACTTCCGACGCCACGGTGTAGCCGCGCAGGTGGCAGGCGCCGCGGTTGCTCGTGGCATAAGCCAGCCCCATGCCCTGAATGCCGCGCGAGTCGTAGGCCGGGAACTCCTGCCCCTTGACGCTCATGCTCAGCTCGGGGTGACCGTACTTGGCGGTGAGGCGCTTGCTGCCCAGGCCGATTTCCTTGCCGAAGCCCTCGCCGCGCGCGGTGATCTCGGCAAAGTAGGCCAGCGCCTTGGCCGAACCGAACGGGGCGTCGACGCCGAGCTGCTCCTTGGTGAGCAGGCCCATGTCGTACAGCTCCATCACCGCGCCCACGGTGGCGCCAAAGGTGATCGGGTCCATGCCGTCTTCGTTGCAGATGAAGTTGACGTAGGTCAGCGCCTCCAGGTCGTTGACGCCGTTGGCCGCGCCCAGCGCCCAGGCCGCCTCGTATTCCAGGCCGCCCGAGGCGCCCCAGTACTGCGGCTTGTTCTCCACGGAGAAGTGGTGCTCGTCGATCTTGCTGATGCGCCCGCAGGCGATGGTGCAGCCGAAGCAGGCCTGGTTGGTGACGAGGTTGGGCTTGCCGTCGGACTTGCGCGGCTCGTGCATGGCCTCGCCGGAGATGTCCTTGGCGCCGTCGAACTGCACGTCGCGGTGGTTGCGCGTGGGCAGGGCGCCGATTTCGTTGATCACGTTCATCAGCACCTGGGTGCCGTATTTCGGCAGGCCCTGGCCGGTGACGGCGTTGTCGTGCAGCACCTTCTTGCCCGCGTTCACGGCCTGGAAGAAGGCCTTCGGGTCACGCACATGGCCCACGCCCAGGGTGCCGCGCAGCGCGATGGCCTTGAGGTTCTTGCTGCCCATGACGGTGCCGACGCCGGAGCGCCCGGCGGCACGGTGCAGGTCGTTCACCACGGCCGCGTACATCACGCCGTTTTCTCCGGCGCGGCCGATGGAGTTGACACGAATCAGCGGATCCTGGTGGTGGTTCTTGATCCAGGGCTCGGTCTCCCACACGGTCTTGCCCCAGATGGGCGAAGCATCGCGGATTTCCGCCTTGTCGTTCTCGATGTAGAGATACACCGGCTTGGCCGATCTGCCCTCGACGACGATCATGTCCCAGCCCGCCATCTTCATCTCGGCACCGAAATAGCCGCCGGAGTTGGAGCAGGCGATGGCGCCGGTCAGCGCCCCTTTGGTGATGACCGAATAGCGCCCACCGGTGGACACCATGGTGCCGGTGAGCGGCCCGGTGGCGTAGATGAGTTTGTTGTTGGGCGACAGCGGGTCGACCTTGGCGTCGACCTCCTCGACGAAATATTTGGTGGCCAGCCCGCGCTGGCCGATGTAGTCGCGCGCCCACTGCATGTTCAGCGGCTCGCTCTTGGTGGTGCCTTGCGTGAGGTTCACGCGCAGAATTTTTCCGGCCCAGGTCATGGTCGTCTCCTTCAGGCTTGAGTGTTCTGGTTGCCCAGCTTGCCGGCCCATTGCTGCATGCGCGACAGCCCGGTCCAGCTTGCATCCACATAGGTGATGGCGCCGGTGGGGCAGGCCTCGGCGCAGGCCGGCTCGCCGCCGCAGAGGTCGCACTTCTGCACCTTGCCGGTATCGGCCACGTAGTTCACCGTGCCGAAGGGGCAGGCAATGGTGCAGACCTTGCAGCCCACGCAGATGTCCTCCAGCACGATCTTGGCACCCGTGGCGGCGTCGAGCTTGATGGCTTCCACCGGGCAGGCGCGCAGGCACCAGGCCTCGTCGCACTGGGTGCAGGTGTAGGGCACCTTGCGTCCGGTTTCGTGGAAGTCGAACACCTTGATGCGGCTCTTGGCGGTGTTGAAGATGCCGTAGTTTTCATACGAGCAGGCCATTTCGCATTGCAGGCAACCCGTGCACTTGTCCGGGTCGATATGCAGGGACTTTTGCATCTTGCGTCTCCTCGATTATTGTCGCGCTCACAGCCCGGATGGACTGGCCGCAGTTCGTAGACCACCAGCGTCGAGGGCAACGGCGGCAGGCCACCAAAGAGCCCATCTGATTCCACCAAAGGCCGCCAAAAACCTCGATTCCCGGCCCACTATAGACCGCGCTGAGAGGCCTTGGAAGCCACGCGCGCCGAGTATCCGATCGCGTTTCTCGGGTATCGATCCGAGCGTCATCCACCTTGGGTTTATCGCCAGGCTGACGTCAAACTGACGCCATGACTCTAGGGGGCATCGGGCTCAGTTCAGCAGGACGCGTCGGGCCACCGCTGCCAGTGGGCGTTCGGCCCAGCGCTGCATGCGGCCGCCCAGCAGCAGGGGCTTGAGCGCCATGCGCACGGCCAGGTCAACAGGGTATTGCGCGCTCATCAGCGCGTACACCTGTTGACTCACGGCGTTGAACGAAGGCGGCTGTTCGCGGCCGCGGAAATACCAGGCCGCGGCATGCCGCAGGGCGATGTCGGCGTCGCTCTGGCGCAGCTCGGCGACGCGTCGCCACAGCGACGCCATGACCTTCGGACGACCCAGGGCTTCGCGCTCGCGGTACTTGAGAAAGTAGTGGTAGAAGTGTTTGTAGTGCTGCACCTCGTCGTTGCGGATATGCCAGGTCAGCTCGCGCAGCACCGGCTCGCCGCACACGGTGTTGAGCGCCTGGTAATAGGTGGTCGTGCCCATTTCCA
>NZ_JBTRXV010000163.1:0-4625 GCF_054608695.1 Thiomonas sp. | reverse complement strand
TGGCTTCGTCACCGTGATTCCAGCCGGCCCCTATGCCCTGACCTATTGGCAGAACAAGGGCTACGCCGTGATGGAACCAGGTGCAACCCTGCCGACCAAGCCGTTCACGGAGTTCAACAAAAGCGACACCGGGAAGCCGTGAGTTGACCTGCAGACCGCCCCTTCGACCAACATTCCGCTTGACTCTGGACCTCACTCCAAGGTCTAGAGTGCATCCATCGCGATACGGCAGGTCTTTGTTCACCCGGGGATCATGCGAAGACAGATGGGTGTGTTTCAAACGAAGGAGTTCTGACATGGCAACACAACGTCAGGTGGAGGTCTTCAGCGCCGGTTGCGCCGTGTGCGAAGATGTGGTGGCTTTGGTCAAGCGCGTTGCCTGCACGTCTTGCGACATCGTCGTGCATGACATGCACGACATCAAGGCTGCGGCGCGTGCCAAGGCGCTGGGCGTGCGTTCGGTTCCCGCGGTCGCCATCGACGGCCAACTCGCCGGCTGCTGCGCCGGGCGCGGTGTCGACGAAGCCGTGTTGCGCGTGGCCGGTCTCGGTCAGGCACGGTAAGGCCTTGCATCGCCTGGCCCCGCGATGATGCTGGGGCCAGGCATGTCTTCCTCCTGAACGGCAGAGAACAACCCATGCTGACCATCGGCAAACTCGCGGAACTGGCGCAAACCACGCCCGATGCCCTGCGTTTCTACGAGCGCGAGGGCCTGATTGCCCCCACCTCCAAGTCCGAAGGGGGCTACAGACTCTATGACGCCGACGCTGCGCGTCGCATTCGGTTCATCAAGCAGGCCCAGCATTGCGGTTTTACGCTGGCGGAGATCCACGCGTTGCTCGATCTGCGTGCCACGGACGCCGCCTGTTGCGGCGATATGCGCAAGCGGGCCATCGAGAAAAAGCTGCAGCTCGAAAACCGCATCAAGGCGCTCAGGGCGATGTCGGCTGCCCTGGACCGCCTGATTGCCGATTGCAACCAGGAACGCTATCCCCTGGATGCCTGCCCGATTCTGGCGGCGCTCGAAGGCGCTGAACTGACTGCGTCCAAGGGAGCACCTTGATGCACGTCGAACTGTTCTATTCTCCGGGCTGCACCCAGTGTGATGGAGCCCGCACCCAACTCAAGGCGGCCGCCCTGCAGCGCTTCCCGCAAGTTCAGTGGCGCGAATGCAATGTGCTGGAGGCACTCGACCGTGCCGTTGAACTCGGCGTCCTGAGCTTGCCGGCGCTGGCCGTCAACGGGGATTTGCTCTTCCCCAAACTGCCGACGCCGCAGCAGCTCTGTGCGGCCCTGGAACCGCTTGCGCGGGACGAGCGCTGACCGATGGATCCATCCCTGTTTCGCACCACCCTGGAACATGCTGGCCCGGCAGCTCTGGGCGTCAGCTTCGTGGCCGGGCTGGCCTTCAGCATCAATCCCGTGGCGCTGGCCGCCATTCCCGTCTCGATGGCCTATGTCACCAAAGCCCGGCAGGTCCGCCAGGCTTGGTCCTTCGGCGCCATGTTCATCCTGGGCATGCTGCTCATCCACGGGCTCTTGGGTTTGATTGCCGGCTTGGGCGGCGCCTGGGTCGAGCATCTGCTGGGGCGCCAATGGGGACTGTTCCTCGGTCCGCTCTTGATCCTGATGGGCTTGTTGTGGCCGGGCTGGATCCGCCTGCCCCTGCCGGCCTTGGCCTTGCGTGCGCGCCGCCCCAAAGGGTTATGGGGTGCGTTTGCCCTGGGCATCCCGTTCTCGGTTGCGGTGTGTCCCTTTTGTACCCCTGCGCTGGCTGTGCTGATTGGCGTCGCTGCCGCATCGGGATCACCATGGCTGGGGGTGGGTCTGCTGCTGGCCTTCGCCTTCGGCCGGGCGATTCCAGTGGCCGTGGGTGCGTGGTCGTTGGGATGGCTCCAGAACCTCCGGCGCTTGGATGCCTACCGACGCCTGTTTGAGGCTGCTGGCGGCATCACGCTGATTCTGTTCGGGGTCTATCTGCTCAACGGTTACTACGCCTGGGTTCCGGCTTTGGCCATCTGAACGCAACAAAGCCGGAGAACGAGACGGCTGATCCAGCATCTGTCGTGTCCCCTCGGGGGGATCTTGCTGCACTGTCACCACCAAAGTCTATTGGGTTGTGCGTACCAAGTTACTGTCTACCGCCTGCTGAGATCGTTCCACTCTTCGCTTCTATCCTGGCACGGCACGGCGGCAAGGGGTTTTGCGATCCAGTTTGCGGCACCGGCTCATTGCTGCTGTGAGCATTTCCGGCGTCCTGCGGATGGACAACGCGCGACGACAGGCGATCTGGTCAAGAGTCACGCCGAAGTCTGTGGGCACTCACCGAGGTAAACATAGTCCCCCAGGGGAGGTAGGCCATCGGATTGTGTAGCGGTTGACCGTGATCCAGATTTCCTTTGCGCGGCCTATCCTACGGTGCCGCCGTATGTACCAGCTCGGTGGGTCAGCGTAAGCGATAGGCAGCGTGGCAGGCGACGCAAGCCTGCATCATCTGCCCGAACAGCATCACCGGCTTGTACGCATCCTCGGTGGCAGCAGCATCCTGCGCAGCCACCGCGAACTCGCCAGCCTGCTTGTGCAAACTGGCGCCAAGCTCGCGCATCCCTGGCGGCATGTAGCGCACCTCCTGTTCCATCTGATCGCCGTGCATCGACGACATGCCCAGCTTCATCGACGCGATCTGCCCTGCGGCGTCGTACCGGCCGGAAGCCAGCGCCTGCTGGATCTTGGCCAATCCGGCTGCTCATAGAGCCATCCTCGGTGTAGGTCTCACCGCAGGTGACGTGTTTCTCATCCAGCCCCGCAGCCTCGTGCTCTACATCCTTCACCCCAATCGCCTGGCAGACGGCCTTGAGGTCGAACCAGGGCCGGCCGTTGCTCACCATCACCACCAGCGGTTGCCCTCGATAGTCGCGCCGCACAATAAGCATCTTCGAGACGGTCATCATGGCTTTTTGCCTCGTCGAATGTCTCAAACGATCCGCGTAATGGCTCGGCTAGCCATAATCTTGAGTTGCTCCCGGTTCATCACGCTCAGCAGCTTGTCGATCCATACGTGGCCGTCGACGTTGACCAACACCTCCTTCGAACCAAGCGCGCGCACCACAGGGCGCTCGATGTCTTCCATCGTCAGCAAAAATTGCTTGCCTTTGAGAATCATCCCAGCAAGACCCAACGCAATCTCGGCATGGCTGAGCTTGGGTATGTGGCTCCTGAGCCCAGCTTCTCCAAGTGCCGCCTCGCCGATGCCGATCAGGGTTCCAGCGGCGTTCATCGCGCCTTGCAGCCTCTCTTGCGTGCTGGGGGCTTCGATCGGGCCAAGTGTCGGGGCGGCTTTCTCCGAGTTGTATCGCCCGGTCTTGCGGATCGCGGGAAGCACCTCGCTGGTGACCCACTTCTTGAATTTCTTGGCGTCGGGCTTGCGGCTGGTCATGACCAGGCTGTACAAGCCTGATTCGCTGATTGACGCAACTCTCTGTGCCCCGCCAAGGGTGTCCACTACTAGCGGCATCCTTTCGTCTTCATCCAATCGGGCAACCGCATCGCGATATTTGCTGATCTCGAGAATCTCACATACCTCTGACGCCACAAACCACGCTTGACCGTCTTTATCAATGGTGGCTTTGAACGTCTTCCCGCCAAAATCGAACTCCATCACCTCTGTACTCATAGCCTGCTCCTGTTGGTCTGCCACTGGTTGAACTTCCGATTACGCGGCCTGTTCTGGCACCGTCGTATCAGCTTAGGCACGGCCGCGGCGCAAGCCGACGCAAAAACCGCTCCACAAGCAGCAGCTTTCGTTGCAACGGCCGCGGTGCAGGCCTACGGTTCTCCGGGGAGGCCGCGGCGCATCTCGCCATTCATCCCGGCGCAGGGCAATCTGGGTAAAGAGTCAACCATCCACGCACCGAGCATGGATGTGGGGTTTGAGACAGTCAGGTGTGTCTCGTTCACCGCCACGGATTGAGGCCCCGGGTCCTGCCTTTTCACCTGTGTACAGGGGGCGATCTTGCTTCAGGAGTCTCGCATTCGATCGGGTTGGTCGCCACCAATCCCTCTCGCCACGCCCTTGCGGGTTGTGGTCTCCCGCCCGAAGGCAGGAACAGGCCCGTTATCGGGGGCCGGGCGGATGCTGCCTGTCTGTCAGGCTCACTGCATCGGGCTTGATTCCTGTGAACCAGACCTTCGTCTGGCGGCCATGCTCCCTCGAGAGTCATGGCATCGTCGCGTCCGAGCACATGGCTCCAAACGACGACGCGGGCGGCCCTGCCCATCTTTTTTAGCCTAGAAACTTTTCGGTAGGGTGACTGTAGGGTACGGAAAACAGCCCAGGAACCGCAGCGAGACTCGTTTCGTGCCTCACTCAGGGTTTTGAAGGTTTTTTTCGATGGGGGCGTCAAAAAAACCGCCTGACGGCGGTCGACGCTTTGTTGGCTCGCAAAGAGCGCGATCACACACCAAAGGCTGGCGCGCGTTCACCGGACCTGCCGGTGGCGATGCTATCCGCTTGTGCGGGGACTGAAACCTGTGCCGCGTGATGCGGCTGAGCCCATCCTAAACCCAACCCATCTGGTTTGCGTGGGGCGAATCGTTGGTGAAGCGGGGTCGTTTTCGATCTCGGA
>NZ_JBTRXV010000162.1:0-4729 GCF_054608695.1 Thiomonas sp. | reverse complement strand
TGATCAGATGCGCCACATCAACTCTCTCGGGCAGTGACTTGCGGGTTCTCGCCATCGGTTCCGTCCGTCGTCGTCGCGACAGAACCGAATTATGCCTGAAAACTATCTATCTGAACAGTATTGGGCTCAAGTGTCGTTTACAGGGCTGCCATATCCGGCAGGCGGTCAGTTCACGGTCAATGGCGCTGCCACTGGAAACTGGACCAATGTCTTGGCCAAGAGCATGGGCCTTGGTTTGACCCCGAATCTCATCGGCTACGGTACAGCGCAAGGCCCGGTCTATCTCACGTTGCAGGGCCCAACATCGCCCGGCGCTACGCCGCCATTTTGCGCATTTTCGGGCCAAGGGTCGTGTACCAATTTCGCCCAGGGCGGCTCCATGGTCAGCAACCCGAATGGCATCGGCCATAGCACCGGCGCGCTCACCATTCCCGTGACCCAGCAGGTGCAGAACTATCTCACCCAGTTCAGTACGTTCACCAGTGGCCAACTCATTACCGTGCTTGCCGGCAACAACGACATTTTCACCGCGCTGGGCAATGTGAGCGCGCAGGTGACCCAGGCTGTGACGCAAGCCATGACCCAGGCGGCGCAGGCCGGTACTCCGCTGACACAGGCACAGATCGCCGCAGTCCAGCAGCAGGCAACTTCGCAAGCTGTGGCGGTGGCACAAGCCACCGTTGGTGCGGCAGCCGATCAACTGGCTGGCGTGGTGCAAAACATCATCGCCAAGGGCGGGCAGTACGTCTTGGTCTACACCTTGCCCGATTCCTCCGTCACGCCATTCGGCCGCGGCCTGCCTTACACCGGCGCATCACCACCCGCCGCTCCCCCCGCCGGCTATGTGTGCAACAACCAGGACCCAACCCAGCCCTGCTATTTGTTGTCCAACCTCGTGCAGGTGTTCAACCAGCGCTTGACGAATGACTTGCAGGGCCAGCCGGTGAAGATGCTCGATGGCTTCGCCTTGCTGAATCAGGAAATGGCCAATCCGTCCCAGTTCGGTTTCACCAACACCACCACGCCCTGGTGCACTCCGGCGACCACCAGTTCCCTGTTGTGCAACGTGAACACACCCTTCACAGCCGCCGGTGCCACCAGCGCCAATCTGAGTACTTGGCTATTCGCCGATTCGGTTCACCCCACACCCGCCGGTTATCAGGTCATCGCCAACGCAACCTTGCAGGCGATGAAGGGTTTCGGCTGGGCGCAATGACCACACGACAAGGAGATCTCACATGACAACTTTTCTGCGTCAATCATCCTGGTCGCTGGCTCCGGTTGCGGCCGCTCTGACGCTGGCCGCGGTTTTTGCCGCACCCAGCGCCCATGCGGATTCGGCCACCCCCAATACCGTGTTCGTCGGCCTGGCCTATCTGCAAAATCATTCCAGCTCGGCGGACTTGAGCGGCTACAACACGCCGCCCGGCTTGAACCTGAACGTCGGCAATGCCGCGACGCTCGGCTTGACCTTTGTGCGCGACCTGCCGGGGCCCTGGAGCTTCGAGTTGGTGCTGGGCTATCCGCCCCGGGTGCGAACCGACGCCATGGGCGCCAACTGGGCCAAGGTCGGCGTCAAACCCGGAGTGGGCATCACCGATGTCGATGTCATCTCGCCCACCGCCTTCATCAACTACCACATCCTCGGCAAGCAATCGAAGTGGGATCCCTTCGTCGGTCTGGGCATCAACTACACGCGCTTCACCAACACCAAGGCGCTCAGTTCGCTCACCGACCATCTCGGCCCCACCCAGATCAGTCTGTCGGACTCCTGGGGCGCAGCAGCGCACGCCGGGCTGATCTATCACATCGACCCGCGCTGGTCGGTGGTCGGAACAGTGGCCGTCGCCGATGTGCAGAGCGATCTGACGTCCACGTCCTATTCGCCGATCAATCCCAGCCTCATCACCTCGCAGGCCAAGACGCACATCAACTTCCATCCCATCGTCTACACCGTGGCAGTGGGCTACAGCTTCTGAATCAGTTGTGCAGGTGCCTGTTCAAAAGGGGCGCAAGCCCCTTTTTTCTTGGGCTCGGTGCGTGTGTTCGGCTGTTTTTATATACAGGTGTGATAAATTCTGATCCATCGTGAAACAACCGGGGCAGGACAAATGGAACAGGGCAAGACCATGGTGAGCGCGGAAAAGGCCAAGGCACTGGCTGCCGCGCTGTCGCAGATTGAAAAACAGTTCGGCAAGGGTTCCATCATGCGCCTGGGCGAGGGCGAGGTGGTGGAGGACATCCAGGTTGTGTCCACCGGCTCGCTGGGGCTCGACATCGCCCTCGGCGTGGGCGGCCTGCCGCGCGGCCGGGTGGTGGAAATTTACGGTCCCGAGTCCTCGGGCAAGACCACGCTGACGCTGCAGGTCATTGCCCAGATGCAAAAGCTCGGCGGCGTTTGCGCCTTCATCGACGCGGAACATGCGCTGGACTCGCAATACGCCCAGAAGCTGGGCGTCAACCTGCAAGACCTGCTGATCTCCCAGCCCGACACCGGCGAGCAGGCGCTGGAAATCGTCGATGCGCTGGTGCGCTCCGGTTCGGTCGACCTGGTCGTGGTCGACTCGGTTGCCGCGCTCACGCCCAAGGCTGAAATCGAAGGGGAAATGGGCGATTCGCTGCCGGGGCTGCAAGCGCGGCTGATGAGCCAGGCGCTGCGCAAGCTCACCGGCAGCATCAAGCGCACCAACACGATGGTGATCTTCATCAACCAGATCCGCATGAAAATCGGCGTCATGTTCGGCAATCCCGAAACCACCACCGGTGGCAACGCGCTCAAGTTCTACGCCTCGGTGCGTCTGGACATCCGCCGCATCGGCGCCATCAAGAAGGGCGAGGAGGTCATCGGCTCCGAGACCAAGGTCAAGGTGGTGAAGAACAAGGTGGCGCCGCCGTTCAAGCAGGCCGAATTCGACATTCTGTATGGCGAGGGCATTTCGCGCGAAGGCGAAATCATCGACCTCGGCGTGAACGCCAAGATCGTCGATAAATCCGGTGCCTGGTATGCCTACAAGGGCGAAAAAATCGGCCAGGGCAAGGACAACGCCCGCGAGTTCCTGAAAGAGAACCCGGCCATCGCCACGGAAATCGAAAACGCCGTGCGCGAACAACTCGGCGTGCCCGGCCTGCAAGCTGCCGTGGTTTCAGTGGACGCGTGAGCGGCGGGTACGTCCCCAAGCAAACCGCCGGGTCGCCCCAAGGTTCGCGATCCCCGTCGGGGGGCGGGGTGGCGCAAGGCGAACCCACTGGGGGAACCAGCAGTCTCAAGGCCCATGCCTTGAGACTGCTGACCATGCGCGAGCACAGCCGCGCCGAGCTTGAACGCAAACTCTCGCGCACCCGCAAGGCGGGCGACCTTCCGCCCGATCGGGCGGAGCTCGCTGCCGTGCTGGATGAGCTACAGACGCTTGGCCTGCTCGACGAGCAGCGTTTCGCCGAATCCCTGGTGCGCAGGCGATCGGTCAAGTACGGCAGCCAGCGCATCGGCCAGGAACTGCGCATGCACGGGTTGGACGAGGGCACTGTGAGCGGCGCGCTTGACGCGCTCAACGCGCCCTTGCAGGACGACCTGGCGCGGGCGTTGCGCATCCTGCGCAAGCGCCATCCCGAGCCTGTGAGCAGCCCCCAGGAGCACGCGCGGCAGCAGCGTTTCCTGGCTGCGCGTGGCTTCCCGCACGATGTGATACGGCAGGCGATGAAGCTGCATGCCGCGACGCACCGAAAGGGCGCCATGGACGACGCCCCGGACCCTGACCCGCACGAAGACCTGCAGGAGCATCCTGACGACACTCCACCGCCCGACGCTGCCGATTGAATGGGCGGCATCCCCGCCGTATGCACTGCTAAACTTGAATTTTTGCGCTGCATCAATTCCCGTGTCACCGACCGAAAACCAGAACAAAGCGCCGGCACCTGCCACGTCAGCTCCCGCTGAGGGCCTCGCGCATGTCGGACGCTCGACCTCCCGCCGCCTGGTGCAAACGCGGTCCATCAGCCTGCAGGTTTATGCCCGTGACGATGGTTTGTGGGACATCGAGGCCGAGTTGATCGACACCAAAACGCGCGATTTCGAGCTGGCTGCCGGCCTGCGCCGCGCCGGGCAGCCCATTCACCACATGCGGCTGACCTTGACCATCGACATCGCGTTTCACATCGTCGACGCCGACGCGCATACCTTGGCCGCGCCCTATCCCGGCTACTGCGAAGACTATGGCGACGCCTACCGCAGTCTCATCGGCCTGAACCTGTTGCATGGCTTCTCGCCTGCGGTCAGGCAACGCTTGCACGGGGCCCTGGGCTGCACCCACATCACCGAACTCACCCGCGTCCTGCCCACGGCCGTCATCCAGGCGTTTGCCGGCGAAGTGGTGCGCCCGGAAGCCAGCGACGGCAAGCAGCCCTTCCAACTCGACCGCTGTCACGCGCTCCGCCTGGACGGCCCCGCCGTGCTGCGCTATTACCCCCGCTGGGCCAGGCCTGCGGCGCACAATTCCGACAGCAGCGTGAGTGCCGGCGGTGCTTCGCGATCCGGCTGACAACACGCATTCCAATCCACCTGAAGCGCCTGGTCCTACGCCAGGCCCCATAACCTGCCAGAGACCTCCCAACATGAAGATTCACGAATACCAGGGCAAACAGATCTTGCGCGAATGCGGGGTGTCCGTGCCCCGCGGCACGCCCGCGTACACGGTGGATGAAGCCGTGCATGCGGCGCAGCAGCTCGGCGGGC